>NZ_SMJY01000040.1:0-36168 GCF_004348355.1 Micromonospora sp. KC721
CCCCGGTGCCGCCCCGGCAGCGCACCGGCGACGCTCGGCCGGAGGGCGCGCCCGAGGAGGCCGGCGAGGTGCTCGGTCCGGCGGCCGCGCCGGCACCCCCCGGGGAGGGTGCCCGACCGGTGCCGGGGCTGCCGCAGCTCACCTGGCTGCTGCACGGTGCGGCGGTGGCGCTGGCCCTGGCGTACGCGGTCACCGCGCTGCTGCGGGCGGCCACCGTACCGGCGGCCGTGGTGGCCGGCGCGGCGCTGCTGCTCGCCGCGGTGGTGGCCCTGGCCGGCACCCTGACCGTACGCCGGGCCCCGCTGCCCGACGTGGGGGCCGGCATCGTCACCCTGGCGGTGATCGGGGCGCTGAGCCGGATCGCCTCGGTCGCCGTCCCCGATCGCGCGCTGCTGCTGATCGCCGGGGTCATCACGCTCACCGGGCTGGCCGTCCGGGCGGTGCCGGAGACGGCCCGGCGCGGGCCGCAGTTCGCCTCGGCGGCGGCGCTGACGGTCAGCGGCGTGGTGGTCGCCGGGGGCGCGCTGCGGGCCGGTCTGGCCCCGGTCCGCGCCGCGTTGCCACCCTGGGCCGCCGACCTGGACCGGTTCCCCGCCGAACTGGCCACGGCGGTCGGCCCGACGGCCGGGCAGCTCGCCGTCAGCGCTCTGCTGCTGACCATCGCGGCGGTGCTGGCTCTGCCACCGGAGATCCGGCGGGAGTTCGCCGTCGTGGGGGCCGGGCTGACCGCGCTCGCCGTGCCCGCCTCGCTCGGCCTCGGTTGGGCGGCAGCCCCTTGGCCGATGGTGCTCACCGCGGTCGGCATCGGGGTGCTCGGCCTTACGGCCAGCACCGAACGGGCCGCCCTGGCGCACGCGGTAGCCGCGGCCCTCGTGGGGGCCGTCGGCGCCGGCGCCGCCCTCAGCCGACCGGCGCTGACCGCGGCGGTGCTGGCCGTGTTCATGCTGGCCGGGGTGCTGGTCGCGGTCGCCCCCCGGGTGCGGCTCACCCCGGCCGCCGACACGATGTCGGGTTGGGCGGCCGGCGGGGCGGCGTTCGCGCTGCCCGGCGCGGTGGCCGCCTTCGTCGCCGCCACCGAGCCGGCCGGTCCCGCACCGACCCCGGCGGCGCTACGGGAACTGACCGTCCCGATCCTCGCCGCGAGTTTCCTGGCCGCCTGCGTGACCCTCGGGTACGCCGCGATGGTGCAGGTCTCCCAGCGGTACCTCGCCCCGCCGCACGCGGTCGGCACCGGCCTCGGCGCGCTCGCCGTGGTTGGCGCGGCCTTCTTCGCGCCCGGGCGGACCGCCGCCGACGCCTGGGTTGGCAGCCTGCTGCTCGTCGCGACGCTGCTGTTGCTCTTCGCCCCGAGAATCGACGCGGGCCGTCGGTCGGACGCCAGCCTGGACGGCGCCGACCTGGCTGCCGCCGCGGTCACCGCCACGCTGATCGCCACGTTGGCCCGGATCGCCGCGGTGATCTCTCCGGGCGGGCAGCTCGTGGTGGCCGCCGCCCTGGTGCTGCTGGTCGCCGTGGCCGCCCGGGCGATGCCGGAGGAGTGGCGGCGCGGCCCGGTGGCCGGCGTCGCCGTCGGCGGCGTGCTGATCGGGTTGATCGCCGGCTGGTCGGCGCTGCGCGGCGGGTGGGGGGTGCTCGCCACCCCGGGTCCGATCTGGGCCGGTGACCTGACGAATTGGCCGGCCGCCCCGACCGGTGGCGCGACCTGGCAGGCTCCGGTCGCGCTGGTGCTGCTCGGCACCGCCGCCGCGATCCTGCTCCCGCCGCCGTGGAAGTACGACGTGGCCGGGGCCGCCGCGGTGCTCGCCACTATCGGCACACCCGCCGCGTTCGACCTGCCCTGGTGGTCCCCGGTGCTGGTGGGCCTGACGGTGGCCACCGTGTTCGGGATGGCCGCGGCGGCCACCCTCGATCCGCGCGGGGCGCTCTCCCGGGTCACCGTGGCCGGGGCTGTCGCGCTGCACGCGGCCGGGGCCGGCCTGGTCCGCCCGTGGACCACCGCGCTGGCCCTGGGTGGCATCGCGCTCATCGGCCTGGTCGTGGCGGCCCTGGCCCGGACGCTGGCGCCGTCCCTGGTGGAGGATGTCGAGAGCGAAGGGATGCCGCCGCACCTGGTGCAGATCGGCGGGGTCGCCACGGGTGCCGCCCTGCTGGCGCTGCCCGGGGCGGTCGCCGCTCTGGCCGCCGGTTCTGGTCACCCCGCCCAGGTGGTGCTGACCGCCACGTTGGCAGCGTCCAGCATCGGGCTGGCGGCGGTGGCCGCTCTCCGCAGTCAGGTGCCGCAGTATCTGCCGTACGCCAGCGCGGCGGTGGCCGGCGGGGCGACGATCAGCGCGCTGGCCGCCATCGTCGCCCGCCTCCCCTCCGGGGTGTACGCCGCCGCGGCGGCGCTGCTCGGGGTGCTCGCCGAGCTGGTCCGGGCGGCCACCGTGCCGCCGGTCGGCTCGGCCCAGCCGGTCCGCCGTTGGACGGTGCTGCTGGACGGGGCGTTGCGCCGGCTGCCCGACGACGGCTCGCCGCGCCGCTGGCGGGTCAGCCCGGCCGCTGGGGCGCTCGCCGCGGCGGCGCTGCCGACCCTGCTGGCACTGGCCTCGCTGGCGCCGCTGCTCTACGTCGCGCTGGTGGAGCCGCACCGGATGCTCTCCCGGGTCTGGCAGGGCCCGCCGCCGGAGCTGCTCACTCCGCCGGCGGCGGCGGTCGACCCGACGCACGTGCTGACCGCGTTGCTGCTCACCGTCACGGCGGCGTTGGCCGCCACCGGGCTCAGCGGTGGCCGCCGCTCGCGGGCCGTACCGGTGGTGCTGCCCGGTCTCGCGGTGACCCTGCTGATCACGCCGACCGCCCTGGGTCACGCCTGGCCGGAGAGCGCGCTGGCCGCGCTGGCCGTGTTCACCATCTCGATGCTCGGGCTCGCGCTGACCCCGCCGCCACCGCTGGTCGAGCGCGCCCGGTCGGTACGGGTGGCCCGGGTGCTGGTCTTCGTTATCGGGCTGGCCGCCGGGGGAGCCGGGCTGGCCGGCAGCCTCGGCACCCGGTCGCTGACCCTGTTCACCCTGGGCGGTGCGGTGGGCGTCGGGACGGTCGCGGCGCTGTTCGGCACCACCCAGCGGGCTCGGATCCTGGGTTGGCTCTTCGCCTCGTTGATGGCGCAGTTGTTCGTGCTCACTCTCGGTCTGGTGGCCGGGTTCGCCGCGGTCTGGTCGGCCTTCGGGGTGCTGGCGGTCGGTGCGGCTCTGCAGGTGTTCGCCGCCACCCTGCCCCGGCTGCGCCGGCCCGAGGCGCAGCGCGAGGCCGCCACCGTGGAGTGGAGCGGGTCCGCCGCCGCGCTGATCGCCCTGGCGTTGGCCTTCGACTCGCCGCGGCACATCGCCGCCCTGCTCGCCGCCTGGGGCGCGGTGCTCGGGCTCGCGGCCACCCGGCCCGGGCGACGCCCGGTGGAACGGCGGATCCTGTTCTGGTCGGTGGTGGCCTGCGAGATCACCGCCTGGTGGATCCTGATGCGGGTCGCCGACGTGGCGCTGCCCGAGGCGTACACGCTGCCGTTCGCCGCCCTGGCGCTGCTGGTCGGGATGCTCGAACTGCGCCACCGGGCGGATCTGTCCAGCTGGGTGGCGTACGGGCCGGCGCTGGTCGCCGCGTTCGTACCGACCCTGGCGATCGTGCTGGCCACCGACGCCAGCATGTTGCGGCAGGTGCTGTTGCTGCTCGGGGCGGTGGCCGTGCTGATCTTCGGGTCGATCAGCCAGCAGCAGGCACCGGTGATCATCGGTGCCGTGGTGACCGCGATCGCGGCCGTGCACGCCCTGTTCAGCCTCGGCCCGTGGCTGGTGCTGATCCCGGTCGGGCTGGTGCTGCTGGTGTTGGGAGCGAGCAACGAGCGTCGTCGCCGGGCCCAGGAGCGGTTGCAGACCGCGCTGCGCGGCATGCGGTGAGGCCCCACATGATCGGTTATCGATTGCGGCGTGGTGCACAGGGTCCGCCGACGGAGACGCCGCGACCCGCCGCGACCCGTGTTGATCAAGCCGGTGCGACGAGGGCGGCGACCGCCGAATCAGCCCAGCGAGGCGCGAAGGGTGGCCTCCTTCTCGGCCACCAACTTCTCCAGGCTCGCCTGGTAGTCAGCCATCCGGGTACGCAGCGCCGGGTCACCCACGGCCAGGATGCGGACGGCGAGCAGGCCGGCGTTACGGGCGTTGCCGATCGACACCGTGGCGACCGGCACGCCGGCCGGCATCTGCACGATGGAGAGCAACGAGTCCATCCCGTCGAGGTGCTTCAGCGGCACCGGCACGCCGATCACCGGCAGCGGGGTGACCGAGGCGACCATCCCCGGCAGGTGGGCAGCGCCACCGGCCCCGGCGATGATGACCTTGACACCCCGGTCCGCGGCGGTACGACCGTACTCGATCATCTTGACCGGGGTGCGGTGCGCGGAGACCACGCCGACCTCGTACGGCACCCCGAACTCGTCCAGCGCCTCGGCGGCGGCCTTCATCGTCGGCCAGTCCGAGTCGCTACCCATGATCAATCCGACGGTGCTCATGCCTGCCCCTTCCGCAGCCAGCGGGCCGCTCGCGCGGCCCGAGCCCGTACGTCGTCCAGGTCGTCACCGAGGACGGTGACGTGGCCGATCTTGCGGCCGGGGCGTACCTGCTTGCCGTACAGGTGGACCTTGGCGCGCGGCTCGGCGGCGAAGAGGTGGTGCAGCCGCTCGTCGAGGGAGATCCCGCCCGGCTCGCCGCCGAGCACGTTCGCCATCACCACGGCCGGCGCGGTGAGGGAGGTGTCCCCCATCGGGTAGTCCAGCACTGCCCGCAGGTGCTGCTCGAACTGCGAGGTCCGGGCCCCCTCGATGGTCCAGTGCCCCGAGTTGTGCGGCCGCATGGCCAACTCGTTCACCACCAGCCCGGCGGGCGTGTCGAACAGCTCCACCGCCAGCATGCCGACCACGCCGAGCGCGGTGGCCAGGTCGATGGCGAGCTGCTGGGCGGCGACCGCCAGCTCCTCGGGCAGGTCGGGGGCGGGGGCGAGCACCTCCACGCAGATCCCGTCCCGTTGCACGGTCTCCACCACCGGGTACGCGGCGACCTGCCCGAACGGCGAGCGGGCCACCTGCACGGCCAATTCCCGGCGCAGCGCCACCCGCTCCTCGACGAGCAGCGAGGTGCCGCCGGCGAGCAGCGTCGCGGCCAGTTCGGTGGCCGCGGCCGCGTCGGTGACCAGCCAGACCCCCCGACCGTCGTACCCGCCGCGGGCCGCCTTGAGCACCACCGGCCAGCCGTGCTCCGCGCCGAAGGCGACGAGGTCGGCCGGTGCGCCGACCGGAGCCCAGGCCGGGTTGGGCGCACCCAGCGCGGTGAGTCGTTCCCGCATCACCTGCTTGTCCTGCGCGTGCAGCAGCGCGTCGGCCGGCGGGAAGAGCTTCACCCCCTCGGCGGCGAGGGTACGGATGTGCTCCGTCGGGACATGTTCGTGGTCGAAGGTGACCACGTCGCAGCCCTTGGCGAAGGTGCGCAGCGCGGCGAGGTCGGTGTGGTCGCCGTACTGGACGTCGGCGGCGACCAGGGCGGCGCCGTCGTCCGGGGTGAGCGCCAGCACACGCAGCGACTGGCCGAGGGCGATGGCCGCCTGGTGGGTCATCCGGGCCAACTGGCCCCCACCCACCATGCCGACCACGGGCAGACCGGTACGGGAATCCATAGCGCCACCAGCCTATCCGGGTGGCCATCGCGGCCCGACCGGAGGGGCCGGGCCCGCCCGAGCCCGCCAGCAGCGCCCCACGGGCGGCGGGTGGGGCCACCCCGACGACCGGTGATTGACATGATCGCGTCATGACTACCCGTGACATGTTGCGCGGGCTCCCGGTGCTGGCGCACGAGATGCCCGCCTTCGACCCCGTCGACGTGCCGGACGACCCCGTGACTCTCTTCGCCTCCTGGTTCGCGACGGCGGTCACCGCCGGGGTGGACGAGCCGCACGCGATGACCGTCTCGACGGTGGACGCCGACGGCTTCCCCGACGCGCGCGTGCTCATCCTCAAGGACCTGGACGCCGACGGCTGGCACTTCGCCACCAGCGCCCACAGCGCCAAGGGCCGGCAGCTCGCCGGCAATCCCCGGGCCGCGCTGACCTTCCACTGGCGGGAGCTGGGCCGGCAGGTGCGGGTCCGAGGGGTGACCCGCCCCGCGGACCCGGAGGTCTCCCGGCGCGACTTCCTGGCCCGCCCGCTCGGGTCCCGGGTCGCCACCCTGGCCGGCCGGCAGAGCGAGCAGCTCACCGACCGGGCGGCCCTCGACGCGGAACTCGCCCGGGTCCGTGCGGCGCTGGCCGCCGACCCGGAGCTCGTCGCCGAGGCCCACACCGTGTACCTAACACGGCCCGAGACCGTCGAGTTCTGGCAGGCCGACCGGGAGCGCCGGCACGTCCGGCTCCGCTACCGCCGGAGCCTGAACGGCTGGAACCGCGAGCTGCTCTGGCCGTGACCGGTGCCGGCCGACGGCGGTGGCCGGTGGTCCGACGATGGCGGTGGGCTGGGTCAGCCGAGTTGGGCGACCAGGTCGTCGACGGAGGTCACCGGTCGCTGGCAGACGAAACCCCGACAGACGTACGCGGTGGGCCGCCCGTCGACCAGCGGCCGGTCCGCCAGCAGCGGCACCCCCGGCCGGTCGGTCCGGCCGGCCACCAGCACCGCCCCGGGCGGGGCGTGCCGGGTCGCCGCCGCCACCAGCGGGTCGCCCTCCGGGTCGTCGGTGACCACCGCGATCTCGTACGGCCCGGAGAGCAGCGCCTCGCCCGCCATCGCCGCGTAGCCGGTGAACCGGGCGTGCCGCCCGACGATCGGCGCGACGGTGGCCAGCGCCCGCTCGGCCGCCTCCCGGTACCGGGTCTGGCCGGTCAGCGCGGCGTACGTCACCAGGGCCGCCGCGATCGCGGAACGACCGGACGGGGTGGCGTTGTCGGTCGGGTCGGCGGGTCGGGTGACCAGTCGCTCGGCGTCGTCGGCGGTGTCGTAGAAGCCGCCGTCCGGGGCGGCGAAGCGGGCCAGGGCGGTGTCCAGCAGCCCGCCGGCCAGTTCCAGCCAGCGTCCCTCTCCGGTGAGCTGGTGCAGCGCACAGAACGCCTCGGCCACGCAGCCGTAGTCCTCCAGCACCCCGGCCGGCTCACCGACCGCCTTGTCGCGCGACGTCCGGCGCAGCCGCCCGTCGACCACGTGCACGGCGGCCAGGTGCGCGGCGGCGTCCCGCATCGCCCCGTCGGCGACGATGGTGACGCCCTCCATCAGGTTCGCGTCCTCGTCGTCGGGCGCGACGTACGCGGCGGCGACCAGGAGGAACTCGGCGATCGCGGTGATGGCCAGGCCGTTCCAGGCGGCCACCACCTTGTCGTCGCGGGCCGGTTGCGGCCGGGCGTCCCGGGCGGCCAGCAGCCGCCCGACCACGTCCTGCCAGCGGGCCCGGATCTGCGGGTCGGCGTCGTCGACGTCCCGGGCGAGCCGGAGCACGCTCGTGCCGTGTTCGAAGGTGCCGGACTCGGTGACCTCGAACAGGTCCGCGGCCCAGCGGCCGTCGGACTCGCCCAACGCCTCGACCAGCTGGGCCGGCGTCCAGGCGTAGGTGAGCCCCTCGACGCCCTCGGTGTCGGCGTCCAGTGCCGACGCGAAGCCCTCCCCCGGCTTGTGCAGCTCGTCGGCGAGGAAACGGGCGGTGTCCCGGGCCACCCGCCGAGCCAGCCGGTCGCCGGTGAGCCGCCAGAGCTGGGTGTAGAAGCGCAGCAGCAGGGCGTTGTCGTAGAGCATCTTCTCGAAGTGCGGCACCGTCCAGTGGCCGTCCACCGAGTAGCGCGCGAACCCACCCGCGAGCTGGTCGTGGATGCCGCCCCGGGCCATCGCCTCGGCGGTGTGCCGGGCGATCTCCAGACTGCGCGCCGAGCCGGTGCGCTGGTGGTGGCGGAGCAGGAAGAGCAGGTTCATGTGCGGGGGGAACTTCGGGGCGGCACCGAACCCGCCGTTGGTCTCGTCGTACTCGCGGGCGAGCTGGCCGGCGGCGGCGTCGAGCAGCTCGGCGGTGAGCGGGGCGGTGGGACCACCGACGGCCTGTGCCCCGCCGATCGCCTCGACCACGGCGGCACCCTGGCGCAGCACGGCCTCCCGCTGGTCGCGCCAGGCGGCGGCGACCGATTCCAGCAGCCGGACGAAGTTCGGTCGCGGGAAGTAGGTGCCGCAGAAGAACGGGGTGCCGTCCGGAGTGGCGAAGACCGTCATCGGCCAGCCGCCCTGCCCGGTCATCGCCTGGGTGGCGGTCATGTAGACGGCGTCGACGTCGGGCCGCTCCTCACGGTCCACCTTGATCGCCACGAAGTCGTCGTTGACCAGTGCCCCGACCTGCTCGTTCTCGAACGACTCGTGGGCCATCACGTGACACCAGTGGCAGGCCGCGTAGCCGACCGAGATGAGCACCGGCACGTCCCGGCGCTTCGCCTCGGCGAAAGCCTCCGGACACCACGGCCACCAGTCGACCGGGTTGTCGGCGTGCTGGAGCAGGTACGGCGAGGTGGCGTCCGCGAGTCGGTTCACCCGACGACCATATCCACCCCGCGGCGCCCCCGCCGGTCACACCGACGACCGGCTCAGGAGGCCCCGTCGACGCGGAGCCGGAACACGTTGGACTCGGCCGCGTCGCGCAGCGACCCGAGCACCGCTCCGATCTTGTCCGCCGGCATCGGTTTGAAGAAGTGGTAGCCCTGGGCTGCGGTGCAGCCCAGCTCGGCCAGGGCGAGCCGCTGCTCGGCGGTCTCCACCCCCTCGGCGACCACCCGCAGTCCCAACTCGTGGGCGAGCCCGACGGTGGTCCGGACGATCGCCGCCGCCTCCGGCGAGTCGACCATCCGGATCACGAACGACCGGTCCACCTTCAACTCGTCCACGGCGATCCGGGTGAGGAAGGTCAACGACGAGAAGCCGGTGCCGAAGTCGTCCACGGCCAGCTGCACGCCCATGGCGCGCAGGGTGGCCAGCACCTCGTCGATCACCTCCAGCTCGCTCATCACCACCGTCTCGGTGATCTCCAGGACGAGCCGGTGCGGCGGCACCTGGTGCCGGCGCAGCGCGTCGGCGATCTCGGCCGGTAGCCGCGGGTCGAGCAGGCTGCGCGCCGACAGGTTCACCGAGATCGGCACGTCCAGCCCTTCGCGGGCCCAGCCGGCCGCCACCGCGAGCGCCTTGTCCAGCACGTACCGGGTGAAGGCGCCGAGCTGCTCACTGTTCTCCACCGGGCGGATGAAGTCGACCGGGCCGAGCCAGCCCCGTCGCGGGTGCCGCCAACGGATCAGGGCCTCCACTCCGGTCGGTGCGCCGGTGGCGAGGTCGACCGCCGGTTGCAGGGCCAGCACCAGCTGGTCGTCGGTCTGCAACGCCTCCCGCAGCTCGGCGAGCAGCGCCAACTGGTCGGTGCTCGCGGCGTCCCGGGAGCTGTCGTACACGGCGACGCTGCCGCCGCCCTCCTTGGCCTGGTACATGGCGATGTCGGCGCGGCGCAGCAGCTCGGTCAGGTCGGCGGTGCCGGCCCCGGCCACCACCACTCCCACCGACACCTCGACCGACATGCGCACTCCGGCCACCTCGGTGGGTGCGGCCAGCCGCTCGGCGATCTCGCGGGCCTGGCGCAGCGCGTACGCCATCGGCGCCGCCCGATCGCCGACGATCGGCACCGACGTCAGCAGCAGGGCGAACTCGTCGCCGCCGAGACGCCCCAGCAGATCACCGGGGCGGGTGAGGGCACCCAGCCGGTTGGCGGTGAGCCGCAGCAGCTGGTCGCCGGCGGCGTGCCCGAGGGTGTCGTTGACCTCCCTGAACTTGTTGACGTCCAGCAGCAGCAGCGCGACGGGGTGGTCGTGCGCGAGCTGCCGCAACGCCTGGTCGCCCTTGCTGAGCATGGCAGCCCGGTTGACCAGCCCGGTCAGCGCGTCGTGCACCGCCTCGTACGAGGATCGTGCGCTGACCAGCCGCAGCTCGCGATGGGTGGCGGAGTCGTGCAGCGCGGCGGCCAGCGCGTCGGAGAAGGCGGCCACCGCGTCGCGCTCCCGGGGGGCCGGCGGCGCCGAGGCGGGGAACCGGACCCGAAACTCGCCGACCAGGACGTCGCCGACGGTGAGCGGACGGACCAGCTCGTGCTCGCCGGCGGACGATGGACCGGGCGGTCCCACCTCCCGGTCGCGCACCTGGCCGCAGGCCTCGGCGCGGTAGCGGCGCCAGCGGCCGTCGCCCCGGGCCACGTCGACGTCGACCAGCTCGGCGCCGAAGAGAGTTCGCGCACCGGCCGCCGCGGCGGTGGCCACGCCCCGCTCGTCGAGCTGGTTGAGGGCGGCCGTCGCCTCGGCGAACGCCCGCCAGTCGCGCCGCTCCCGGTCGACCCGGAGCCGGTGCCGGTAGGTCTGCTGGAGCAGCCAGAGCGGGGGTGGCAGGAGCAGCAACCAGCGGGCGTCGATCTCCAGCAGCGCCACCACGGTCAAGCCGACGGCGACGTTGCCGACGAACATCAGCAGTTTGCCGCGGAGCGCGGCGAGGATCGGCGGCCCGATCGCCAGCCCGTTGCGCAGGGCCAGGGTGGCCCCGCCGAGGCAAACGGTGGCCAGCAGGTAGGTGACCGCGCCGGCGACCTGGGCGAGCGCGAGGGCGGGGGTGGGCGCGGCCAGCAGCGGTGCGCCGAGCGTGGTGGCGACCGCGACCGCCAGCGCCGTGGCGGCGGTCAGCGAGGCCGCGATCCGCAGCACCTCGACGGGCGGTCGCCGATCGACGAACAGGGACATGCCGCCCCAGGCCAGGGCGGTGCCGAGCAGGGCGGCGGCGGGCAGCCATCCGGCCGGCGCGAGGTACAGGCAGACGATCAGGGCAGCTTCGCCCCAGGTGATGCTGACCATGCCGGTCTCGGTGCGGAACCGCAGCCGGGCCAGTTGGGCGACGGCGAACACCGCGACGACGACCCCGAACCGGGCCGGTGGGGCGAGCGGGTCGTCCGGTGGCAGCGTGGCGGGAACGATCAGGCCGGCCGCGACCGCGGCCAGGGCGGTGAGCGTGACGGCGGCGACGAGCAGCAGCACCCGCGGCGGTACGCCGAGCGGGTCGGACCGGTCGCGCAGATCGCCGCCCCGGCCGGAGGTCACCGGCCCACTCCGTTCGCCGGCGCCGGGACGGCGCACGGGACAGACGCTGCTGCCACGGTCATGGCGCCCCCTCCCGCGCGCGGCTCGGGGACTGCGAGGTCCCCCCGGCGGAAGGCTAAGCCAATCCGGGTGACCGCAACAGGGGTCGACGGCCCGGATGGGCGTGAATCACCCTCGCGTCAGCGGTTGCGGCCCTGTTGGTGGCCGGTGGCCTCGTTTGGACGTGATTCCTGCCCCGCCATCCCATCCGTCGGATCGACGACCGACGCGTCGACCCGACCGGTTCCGGCCGCCGTGCCGTGGTCGGGGAACCGGTCCGGCAGCCGGCGCAGCCGGGAGTTCATGTTGCGGATCAGGAGGATGGTGGCGGCGGACAGCAGCAGGAGGAGGAACAGGCCCATCGGCCCGGCCAGGCCACCCGTGCGGGTGTCACCGAAGTTGTTCGTCGCGAGCACCTGGGCGGCGGTCAGCATGTGTTCTCCGATGTGCGGTGGGGTTTCAGCGTAGCCCGGCGCCGGTCAGCGGGCGTGAGCCGTCTCGCGTACCCCGGCGAAGAGGTCCGACTCGGGCAGCGGGCTGTCGACCAACGAGCGGACGAGTTGGAAATCCTCCGTGGGCCAGGCCCGCCGCTGGAGGTCCATCGGCACGTGGAACCAGAAGCCGTCCGGGTCGATCTGGGTGGCGTGGGCGCGCAGTGCGTCGTCGCGGACCGGGAAATAGTCGGCGCATTCCACCCGGGTGGTGATCCGGGGGCCCTTGTCCGGACGGTCCTCCCAGTGCTTGAGCCACTGTCCGTAGGGCGACTCCAGACCGGCCTCGAGCATGGCCTCGTGCAGAGCCATGATCTTGCCCTTGGAGAACCCGATGTCGTAGTAGAGCTTGAGCGGCTGCCAGGGCTCGCCGAGGTCGGGGTAGCGCTCCGGGTCGCCGGCCGCTTCGAACGCGGCCACGCTGATCTTGTGGGTCATGATGTGGTCGGGGTGCGGGTAGCCGCCCTCCTCGTCGTACGTGGTGACGACGTGCGGGCGGAACTCGCGCATGAGCCGCACCAGCGCACCGGCGGCGACGTCCACGTCCTGCAGGGCGAAGCAGCCCTCGGGCAACGGCGGCAGCGGGTCGCCCTCGGGCAGCCCCGAGTCGACGAAGCCGAGCCAGGCCTGCTCGATGCCGAGGATGGCCCGGGCGGCGTCCATCTCCCCGCGACGGATCTCGGCGATGTTGGCCCAGACGTCGGGCCGGTCCATCTTCGGGTTGAGCACGCTGCCGCGTTCACCGCCGGTGCACGTCACGACCAGGACGTCCACGCCCTCGGCGACGTACTTCGCGGTGGTCGCGGCACCCTTGCTGGACTCGTCGTCCGGGTGCGCGTGCACGGCCATGAGACGCAGCTGCTCTGCCAACGAAGGCGCTCCTCGTCTGTGTCACCGGCAGCCTCGGCGGCGGACCTGTCATCCTTGACCGGGAGCGGTGCGGAAATGGAACCCTCCCATTCTTGCCGATGCCACCGACAACGACGTGAGGAGACAGCCACCGGTGACCGAGACGCACGCCACAGTTCCACCGGGCACGCCGGTGTTCCCCCCGGGCCGGTACGGCCGCCGTCGGGAGCCCCGACGCCGCCGCCCGCTGTTGGCGGGACTGCTGGTGGCCGGTCTGGCCGGCGTGCTGGTCCTGGCCGCCAGCCAGCTCTACACCCGCTACGGCGACCCGAACTACGACGCCCAGATGATCACCTATGCCGACCTCACCGACACCGGCGTCCGGGTCGACTTCCGGGTCACCGTGCCGGCCGGCGGGTCGGCGGTCTGCCTGCTGCGCGCCCGCTCGCACGACGGCGCCGAGGTGGGCCGGGAGGAGGTGCCGGTCAGCGCCGCACCGGGCGAGCGGCACCTCGTCGTCCGGCACCGGGTGCCCACCACGGCCCGCCCGTTCATCGGTGAGGTGCTCCGCTGCCGGCCCGTCGGATGAGCCGGTTCGCACGGATTGTCCTGACGTGATCGTCAACCCGCGGACGTGTGCCGCGCTGGTAACTTGGTAAGTCACCTGTCAGCCAGTCCGCACAACCGAGGAGAACGCCCTGTGTCCACCAAAGGCAACGAGGCGCCCGCCACCTGGCTGTCCCAGGACGCGTACGACCGGCTCCAGGCCGAGCTCGACGAGCTGATCGCCAACCGGCCGGTCATCGCCGCCGAGATCAACGCCCGGCGCGAGGAAGGCGACCTGCGGGAGAACGGTGGCTACCACGCTGCCCGCGAAGAGCAGGGCAAGGCCGAGGGGCGGATCCTCTACCTCAAGGAACTGCTCCGCACCGCCCAGGTCGGTGAGGCGCCGACCGCCGACGGGGTGGCCCCCGGCATGGTCGTGACGATCTACTTCGACGATGACGCCGACGACACCGAGACCTTCCTTCTCGGGTCGCGCGAGATCGGCGCCACCACCGACCTGACCGTCTACAGCCCCGAGTCGGCGCTCGGCAGGGCGATCCTGGGTGGCCGCGCCGGCCAGGCCTGCACCTACACGGCGCCCAGCGGCGCCGACATCAAGGTGACCATCGTCAGCTTCGAACCCTTCAGCGGCTGAGGCCGACCCCGCCGGGTCCGCGCGACCCGGGCAGGGACGATCGCGTACGCCGAGGCGTGGCACCCGTCGGGTGTCACGCCTCGGGCGCGAAGACCACCTGGTAGCCGCTGGCCCGCAACGCGCTGATCAGCGTGTCGGAGTGTTCGACACCCCGGGTCTCCACCGACAACGCCACCTCGACCTCACCGAGGCGCAGGTGCGGGTTGGCCCGCTGGTGCTCCACGTCCACCACGTTCGCCCGGTGCTCGGCGATCTCGGCGAGCAGCGCGGCGAGCTGGCCGGGCCGGTCCGGGCAGCGGACGGTGACCCGCAGGTACCGTCCGGCGGCGGCCAGGCCGTGCTCGATCACCCGCATCATCAGCAGCGGGTCGATGTTGCCGCCGGAGAGCACCGCGACCACCGGGGTGGTCACCTCGACGGTCCCGGCGAGCAGGGCGGCCACGCCGACCGCGCCGGCCGGTTCCACCACCTGCTTGCCCCGCTCCAGCAGCATCAGCAGCGCCCGGGAGATGTCCTCCTCGGAGACCGTGACGATCTCGTCGACGAGCGCGCGGACGTGGTCGAAGGTGATCTCGCCGGGTCGGCCCACGGCGATGCCGTCGGCGATGGTGGAGAACGTCGGCAGCCGTACCGGCGCACCGGCCCGCAACGAGAGCGGGAAGGCGGCGGCGCTGGCCGCCTGGACCCCGACCACCCGGACATCGGGACGCAGCGCCTTGGCCGCCGCCGCGACCCCCGAGATCAGGCCACCGCCGCCGACCCCGGTCACGATGGTCCGCACCTGCGGGCACTGTTCGAGGATCTCCAACGCCACCGTGCCCTGGCCGGCGATCACGTCGCGGTGGTCGAACGGGTGGATCAGCACCGCCCCGGTCCGCTCGGCGAAGGTCTGCGCCGCCACCAGCGACTCGTCGACGGTGTTGCCGGCCAACTCGACCTGGGCGCCGTACCCCTTGGTGGCCGCCACCTTCGGCAGCGGCGCGTTGACCGGCATGAAGACCGTGGCGTGGGTACCCACCAGCCCGGCGGCGAGCGCCACCCCCTGCGCGTGGTTGCCGGCGCTCGCGGCGACCACGCCGCGAGCGCGCTCGTCGGCCGACAGCCGCGAGATCCGCACGTACGCGCCCCGCACCTTGTACGAGCCGGCGCGCTGCACGTTCTCGCACTTGAGCCAGACCGGACCGCCGAGCGCGGCGCTCAGCGGCCGGGAGGGCTCCAGCGGGGTGGTCCGGGTGACGCCGTCGAGCAGTTTCCGCGCGGCCCGTACGTCGTCGAGGCCGACTAGTTCCGTCATGGCCTGATCGTGCCACCTGCCTGCGGCGATGCCCGATCCGCACCGGCCGGCACCGGCGGGTGGGCCGGGTTGCCCGACGGCACCGTCACGCGGCGGCGGACGAGCCCGAACCGACGCGCGGGTAGCCGGGAGCGTGCCGGGACCAGGGGGCCTGCATCTCGAACTGCCCCGCCACACCGAGCAGCAGTAGCTCCGAGCCGGGCGGGCCGACGAGCTGGACGGCGACCGGCAGCCCTTCCGGACGCCGACCCACCGGCACCACGATCGACGGCAGGCCGGCGATGTTCCAGGGCGCGGCGTACGGGGCGTACCGGATGTTGGCCTTCATGTTCGCCAGCCATGACCGGCTCGACCAGGCGGTGGCCGCCGGCGGCAGCCCGGCCAGCGCGGGGGTGAGCAGCAGGTCCACCGAGTGGTCGGCGAAGAAACCGATGGACCGTTCCCGCCAGGCGGCCCGGTCGGCCTCCCGCACATACCCCCGGCGCTGGGCCCACTCCCCCAGCGCGACGTGCCGGCGGCTACGGCGCTGGAGAGCGCGTGGCGGCACGCCGGCGGCCCGCACGTCGGCGGCGGCCGCGGCGAACCAGGTGGCGATGCCCTGGAGGCCGAGCGCGGTCGGGTACACCGGGTCGGCGGGAACGGTGTCGTGCCCCGCGGCGGCGAGCAGCCGGCCGGCGGCGGCGACCGCGTCCCGGTTCGGCACGTCCGGTGACACGCCGCGCACGGGGGACCGCAGCGACACACCGACCCGCAGCCGCGCCGGCGGGACCAGCTTCTCCTGGGGGCGGCCGGCGAGCACCTGGAAGCCGACGGCGGCGTCGGCGACCGTGGTGGTGAGCATCCCGTGCTCGGTGAGGCCGAACCAGTCCTCCGCGCCGAGCTGGCACGGCACCACGCCACGGCCCGGCTTGAGACCGACCAGGCCACAGCAGGCGGCCGGGATACGGATCGAGCCGAGACCGTCGTTGCCGTGCGCGATCGGCACCAGCCCGGCGGCCACCGCGGCGGCGGCCCCGCCGGAGGAGCCGCCCGGGGTGCGCCGCGGGTCCCACGGGTTGCGGGTGATCGCCGACTCGTCGTCGGTGATCCCCCACAGGCCCAACTCCGGCATCCGGGTCACCCCGAGGATCACCGCGCCGGCGCCGCGCAGCCGACGGACCACCTCGTGGTCGGCCTCGGCGACACCGGTACGCACCGCCGCCGACCCGTTCCAGGTCGGCAGGCCGGCGACGGCGGTGTTCTCCTTGACCGCGACCGGGACGCCGGCCAACGGCAGGTTGGCCAGGTCCTCCTGCTCGTCGACCTTCTCCGCCTCGGTGACCGCCTCCCCGCCCCGGACCACGCGGAACGCGGCCAACTCGGCGTCGGCCCGGTCGACGTGCTCCAGGTGGTCGGCGACGACCTGGGTGGCGGAGACGTCACCCCGCCGTACCCCCCGGGCGATCTGCTTGGCGGTCGCCCCCACCCAGGTCGGCATGATGTCCTGCACGGCCACCCTCTCCTCACCCGCGGTCAGCCCAGTGCCTGCTCCAGATCGGCGAGCAGGTCGTCGACCGTCTCGATGCCGACAGACAGTCGCACGAGATCGCCGGGAACTTCAAGCGGCGAGCCGGCGGCGCTCGCGTGTGTCATCCGACCCGGATGCTCGATCAGGGACTCCACCCCGCCGAGGGACTCGGCGAGCACGAACAGCTTCGCCTGGTTGCAGATCCGCACCGCGTGCTCCTCGCCGCCGGCGGCCCGGAACGAGATCATGCCGCCGAAGCGGCGCATCTGCTTGGCGGCCACCTCGTGGCCGGGGTGCGCGGACAGACCGGGGTAGATGACCTCGGCGACCTTCCGGTGCCCGTCCAGGTACGCGGCGATCCGCTCGGCGTTGTCGCAGTGCCGGTCCATCCGAACCCCGAGGGTCTTGATGCCGCGCAGGGTCAGCCAGGCGTCGAACGGGCCGTTGACCGCGCCCATCGCGTTCTGGTGGTAGCGCAGCTCGTCGCCGAGGCCGGCGTCCGCGACGACAAGCGCGCCACCGACCACGTCGGAGTGTCCGCCGACGTACTTCGTGGTGGAGTGGACCACCACGTCCGCGCCGTGCGCGATCGGCTGTTGCAGGTACGGCGAGGCGAAGGTGTTGTCGACCACCAGCAGCGCCCCGGCGTCGTGCGCCACCGCCGCGAGGGTGGCGATGTCGGCGATGCCGAGCAGCGGGTTCGTCGGCGTCTCCACCCAGATGATCTTCGTGCTGCCCGGCCGGATCGCGGCCCGCACGGCGTCGGGGTCGGAGACCTTGGCCGGGGTGTACGACAGCCCCCACCGCTCGGCGACCCGGGCGAAGAGCCGGTACGTGCCGCCGTACGCGTCATCCGGGATGACCACGTGGTCGCCCGGCTTGCAGACCGCCCGCAGCAGGGTGTCCTCGGCGGCCAGGCCGCTGGCGAAGGCGAGCCCGACCCGGCCGCCCTCCAGCGCGGCCAGGCACTCCTGCAACGCGTCCCGGGTGGGGTTGCCGGAGCGGCTGTACTCGTAGCCCTGCCGGGGCGCACCGACGGCGTCCTGGGCGTAGGTGCTGGTCTGGTAGATCGGTGGGATCACCGCGCCGGTGCGGGCCTCCGGGTCCTGGCCGGCGTGGATCGCGAGCGTCTCGAAGCCGTGACTCATGACGGGAACGTTAGTCCTCTGCGGCGTCCCGGTCGGTGGAACCCGGGCGCGGGTCACATCGGTGACGGGGCGCAGCACGTTCGGACGAACGTGCTGCGCCCCGCGCCAGGTCCGCATCCGGTGTCCCACCCGGCGGATCGTGCCGCGTCGTGGGTCAGAGGATTGGCTGGGTCGCCTCGGTTTGCGCGATCGCCAGCCGCGTCGCCGCCACGAAGCCCCAGAACACCTGGTTGGTGGTGTTCTTGCGCTGCGGTCGGGTGTTGGTGCCGAACATCGCCGACCGGAGCGGGGTGGTGATCTCCAGTTGGGCGCCCATGCCGAGCAGCGTCCGGTTGACGATGTTGTCCGTCGCGGTGCCGGCGAGCGCCGGGATGCCGGTTGCGTCGAAGGCGGTGAACCCGGCCGCCTGGAAGGCACTGACCAGCCGCGCCCGGAACGCGGCGTTGCGCCCGCCGACCGCCACCGCCTGGGTGTCCGCGGGCAGGCCCGCCGTGCCGGGAGTACAGCCGTGCAGCGCGACCACGTTCAGCGCCCCGGCCGCCACCGACATGGCGGGCACGTCGTCGCAGTGCGTGGCGGTGACGTGCAGGTCGCCGTTGCCCGTGGAGCGGATCCCTTCGAACATCCAGTAGTCGTAGGTGGGTCCGGCGGGCGGGGTCGCGGCCAACGTCGCCGGGTGGTACCCCGCGATGGCCAGGCACAGCTCCGAGGTGCCGGCCTCGATCCCGCCGCCGTGCGGGGCGATGATCGCCGTACGGGGGAACGGGCTCGGCCCGGCGTCGGAGTTGTCGAACTGGGGATGCCGGCGGTAGCGGCGGGCGTAGTCGACGCCCTCGGCCAGGTTCGGGTCGGAGTAGAGATCGGTGTTGGAGTCGTACAGGTCGGCCGCGAGCGCGGGCGTCGGGTGGGACAGTCCGACGAGGGGTCCGGCTACGGCCGCGGTGGCGATCATGCCGAGGACGTTTCGCCTGCTGGTGCTCATGAGGTGTCTCCTCCGGTGTGGATCGGGGTGCCGCCCGGATCGGGCATACACACACCGTGTCACCGCTACGATCCGGGCCGCGACGAGATTTCGACGCCGATCCGCTCCTCGTCTGTGGTGCCCCGGACAGAGGAATCCCTGGTAGGGCCAGGGATCCGCCGATGAATCGTCAGCCAGGCTCGTCGTTGTGCTGTAGTCGATCCGACACCCCACCCGGTCCGACCGGGCCACACGCCTCGGCGCTGGCCCTGCCCGCTATCCGCGCGCGGCGCGGCGGGGTCCAGGTCGACGTCGGTGAGATGGGTGCTCGACGAACCATGACGTCGCCGGCAGGGCGGCGGCCGGCCGTACTAGCCTGGGCTCGGTGAGCGAGTGCGTGTTCTGCGGGATCGTGGCGGGCGAGGTGCCCGCGTTCACCGTCGCCGACGAGCCGGACGGGGTGGCGTTCCTGGACACCCGGCCGGTGTTCAAGGGCCACGTGCTGATCGTGCCACGCACCCACCTGGTCACCCTGACGGAACTGCCCGCCGCCGCGATTGCCGGTTACTTCGGCCTGGTGCGCAGGCTCGCCGCGGCGGTGGAGGCCGGCCTGGGCGCGGGCGGCACGTTCGTGGCGATGAACAACAAGGTCTCGCAGTCGGTGCCGCACCTGCACACCCACGTCGTACCCCGGACGAAGGGCGACGGCCTGCGCGGCTTCTTCTGGCCCCGCACCCGCTACGTTGACGACGCCGAGGCCCGCGAGTACGCCGGCCGGGTCGCCACCGCGCTCGGCTGACGCCGGTCCCGTCCTCAGTTCGGCTCGGCACCCGGGCCCCCGGCTGATCCGTCGCAGGGCGGGTAAGGAAGCGGGGCCCGCCGGTGTTGCACGCGGGGAGAGGTACGAGAGGAGTCCCACTGTGTTCCTGCGCCGCACGAACGCCGAGCTGGTCAACCCGGAGCAGGCCCTGCCGGGTCGCCCGATCGCCATGCCGGTCGCCGACCGGCACGAGGTGCTCGGCAGCCCGTTGAAGGGGCCGTTCCCCGAGGGGGCGCAGGTCGCCGTCTTCGGGATGGGCTGTTTCTGGGGTGCCGAGCGGCTGTTCTGGACGCTGCCCGGCGTGATCACCACCTCCGCCGGCTACGCCGGGGGCTACACGCCGAACCCGACGTACGAGGAGGTCTGCTCGGGCCGGACCGGGCACGCCGAGGTCGTCCAGGTCGTCTACGACCCCCAGACCATCGGCTACGAGGATCTGCTCAAGGTCTTCTGGGAGAACCACGACCCGACCCAGGGCATGCGCCAGGGCAACGACGTCGGCACCCAGTACCGGTCGGCGATCTACACCACCACCGACGAGCAGCTCGCCACCGCGCAGGCCTCCCGGGACGCGTTCGCGCCGATCGTGGCCCGCGCCGGCAAGGGCGAGATCACCACGGAGATCGCCCCGCTCGGCGACTACTACTTCGCCGAGGACTACCACCAGCAGTACCTGGCCCCGACGAAGAACCCGAACGGCTACTGCACCCACGGCCCGAACGGGCTGAGCTGCCCGGTCGGGGTGGCCCGCACCGCCAGCTGACCGGCTCGACGAGGAGGGCCCGCAGCACCCGCTGCGGGCCCTCGAACAGCCCGTCACTGTCCAAACCGGGGCGACTGGTGCTTCCCCTACCATCGTCATCATGGAAATCCTTCGGTACGCCGCGTTCAGCGCCGATCCCGCCGGCGGCAACCCGGCCGGTGTCGTACTGGACGCCACCGGCCTCGGCGACGCGGAGATGCAGCAGGTGGCGGCCGATGTCGGGTACTCCGAAACCGCGTTCCTCGTGCCGGGTGAGGATGGGCATTTCGAGGTGCGCTACTTCAGCCCGAAGGCAGAGGTCCCGTTCTGCGGCCACGCCACCATCGCGTCAGCCGTCGCCTACGCCGAGCGCCACGGTCCAGGAGTCCTGCAGTTGGCGACCCGCGCCGGTCTGGTCGAGGTCTCCACCAGGTTGCAGGCCGACGGCACCACCACCGCCACGCTGATCAGCGTCGCACCACGGAGCCGGCCCATCTCCGCCGGTGACCTGGCGGTGCTGCTCGAAGCGCTGCGGTGGACGCCGGATGATCTCGACACGAGGTTGCCGCCGCGGGTCGCCTTCGCCGGGGCGTGGCACCCCGTCGTGGCCGCCGTGAGCCGGCAACGCCTGGCCGACCTGGACTACGACATGGCAGCGTTGGCCAGCCTGATGGCCCAGCGCGACTGGACAACCGTCAACCTCGTCTACCGCGAGTCCGAGCTGGTGTTCCATGCGCGTAACCCGTTCCCGCCCGGTGGTGTCGTCGAGGACGCCGCGACCGGGGCAGCAGCAGCGGCGTTCGGTGGTCTTCTGCGCGAGCTCGGCCTGGTGGTGCCGCCTGCGACGGTCACCGTGCGTCAGGGCCACGACATGGGCCGCCCGAGCCTGCTCACGGTGGAGATCCCCGCCCAACCCGGCACCGGGATCGCGGTGACTGGCACCGCCGTCGCCCTTCCGCAGGTTGAGGCCGCCTGACAGAACGGGAGGTCGCCAGGATCCCACACCGCACCGGAAGCCGCCCGGTGCGGGATTTGTCACATCGGGGGAGGGCCGGTGCGTCGGCCGTCGGTGCGGATCGCCGTTTCGTCCACCGACACCACCACGCTCAGCGACCGGCGGCGCGGATTCTAGCAACGCTGTCACGCAACTGTCATCGTCTCAACAGGCGAACCGCAACATGCTCTGGCAGCATGGGACCACATGTGCGGACTTGCGGGAGAGTTCCGGCGCGACGGCGCGCGCGCCGACGTCGCGGCGGTGGAACGCATGGCGGCCACCATGAGCGACCGGGGGCCCGACGACAGCGGAGTCTGGTCCCAGGGGCCGGTCGCCCTCGGTCACCGCCGCCTGAAGATCATCGACCTGTCGGCGGCGAGCGGGCAGCCGCTGGTCGACCCCGACTCGGGGCTCACCGGTGTCTTCAACGGCTGCGTCTACAACTACCGGGAACTGCGCGAGCAGTTGCAGGCCAGAGGGCACCGCTTCTTCTCCTCCGGCGACAGCGAGGTGGTCGTCAAGGCGTACGCCGAGTGGGGGCTGGACTTCGTCGACCACCTGGTCGGCATGTTCGCCGTGGCGATCGCCGAACGGGACACCGGCCGGCTCGTGCTGGCCCGGGACCGGCTCGGCATCAAGCCGCTCTACCTGGCCGAGTCGCCCGGCGTGGTGCGCTTCGCCAGCACCCTGCCGGCGCTGCTGGCTGGCGGCGGCGTCGACACCTCCATCGACCCGGTGGCGCTGGCCCACTACCTGAGCTTCCACAGCATCGTGCCGCCGCCGCGCACCATCCTGCGCGGCGTCGCCAAGCTGCCCCCGGCCACCGTCCGGGTGTACGAGCCGGACGGCCGTACCCACGAGCGGGTTTACTGGGACCCGTCCTTCACCCGCGCCGCCGAGCGCGCCGACTGGTCGGAGCGGGACTGGCAGGACGCGCTGCTGGATTCGCTGACCACCGCGGTGCGCCGCCGGATGGTCGCCGACGTGCCGGTCGGCGTGCTGCTCTCCGGCGGGCTGGACTCCAGCCTGGTGGTCGCGCTGCTGGCCGGCGAGGGGCAGCGCGGGCTGTCCACCTTCTCCATCGGCTTCGACTCCGTCGGCGGCCGGGAGGGAGACGAGTTCGTCTACTCGGATCTGGTCGCGAAGACCTTCGACACCGACCACCACCAGCTCCGGGTGGCCGCGCAGGATCTGGTGCCGCCGTTGGAGGCGGCCGTCGCCGCGATGAGCGAGCCGATGGTCAGCCACGACTGCGTAGCGTTCTACCTGCTCAGCCAGGAGGTGTCCAAGCACGTCAGGGTGGTCCAGTCCGGCCAGGGCGCGGACGAGATCCTCGGCGGCTACCACTGGTATCCGCCGCTGGCCCGGGTCGAGCCGGAGCAGGCGCTCGACACGTACGCGAAGGCGTTCTTCGACCGGGACGCGGCCGGCCTGGCCCGGGTGCTGAACCCGGGCTGGCTGGCCGACGGTGACCCGGCGCGGGAGTTCGTGGCCGCCCACCTGGCCCGGCCGGGCGCGTCGACCGCGGTCGACGCGGGCCTGCGGATCGACACCCAGGTGATGCTCACCGACGACCCGGTGAAGCGGGTGGACAACATGACCATGGCGCACGGGTTGGAGGCCCGGGTGCCGTTCCTCGACCACGAGTTCGTGGAGCTCGCCGCGAGTTGCCCGCCGGAGCTGAAACTGGCCCAGGGCGGCAAGGGCGTGCTGAAGGAGATCGGCCGCCGCGTCCTCCCGCACGAGGTCATCGACCGGCCCAAGGGTTACTTCCCGGTGCCGGGCCTCACCCACCTGGAGGGCAAGCTCCTCGACCGGGTACGCGACGCGCTCTCCGCGCCCGTCGCCCGCCACCGTGACCTGTTCCGCGCCGACTACGTCGACGCGCTGCTCGCCGACCCGAACGCCGAACTGACCCCGTTGAACGGAAACAAGCTGTGGCAACTCGGCCTGCTGGAAATGTGGCTCCAGAGCCACGGAATCAACTGACGATGACCGAGACGCTGGCGACCGGCACGGCCCGTCTCGACCGGGATCGGGTGCTGGGCCGACGACGGGAACGGGTGGGCCCCGGCGGCGACCCGGTGGCTCCCGGCACGCCCGAGCCGCGCAGGCGGCCGGCCGGCGAGGCGGACGTGGTGCTGGACTGCGGTTGGGGCCGGTTGGTCTTCGGGCAGACCTTCGTCGACCAGGCAGCCGTCGCGGACGTGCTGCGTTCCGAGGCGGCCGGTGCCCGGGACATCTGCATCTACCTGCGTGACCCGCACGTGCTGGTCTCCCGGCTTCCCGACGAGCTGTTCATCGACCCGTCGCTGACCTACCGGCTGCCGCTGGGCGAGCACCGCCCGGCCGCCGCCGACGGCGGCTCCGAACCGCCCGGGTTGGTGATCCGGTCGCTGCGCGACGCCGACGACGCGGACGCGGTGAACCGGATCTACGCCCGCAACGGCATGGTCACCGCGCCGGTGGAGGTGCTGGTGGACAACGCCGGCACCGACCGGTTCCTGCACCTGGTCGCCGAGAGCGGCACCGGGGAGATCGTCGGCACCATCACCGGGGTGGACCACGTCGCGGTCTTCGCCGACCCGGAGAACGGCGCCAGCCTGTGGTGCCTGACCGTCGACTTCAACACCGCCCCGCCCGGCACCGGCCAGGCGTTGCTGACCGCGCTGGCCGACCGGCTCGACGAGCGCGGCCGGGCCTTCGTCGACCTGTCGGTGCTGGCGGAGAACTCCGGCGCGATCCGCCTCTACGAGCGGCTCGGTTTCCGCCGTACGGGCACGCTCTGCGTGAAACGGAAGAATCCGATCAACGAGCCGTTGTTCCTGCCGGCCGCCCCACAGGGGTACGACGAACTCAACCCGTACGCGAAGATCATCGCGGACGAGGCGATGCGCCGCGGCATCCGGGTGGAGGTCACCGACGCGCACTGGGGTGAGCTGCGGTTGAGCAACGGCGGCCGGACCATCCACACCCGGGAGTCGCTGTCCGAGCTGACCTCGGCGGTGGCGATGAGCCGCTGTGACGACAAGCGGGTGACCCGGCGGATCCTCACCGAGGCGGGTCTGTCGGTGCCGCGCGGCCGGACCGCCACCGGTGATCCGGACGACCTGGCGTTCCTGGCCGACGTCGGCCCGGTCGTGGTCAAGCCGGCCCGAGGTGAGCAGGGCAACGGCATCACCGTGGGGGTCCGCACGCCGGAGGCGCTGGCCGCGGCGGTCGAGCTGGCCCGACGGTTCTGCCCCGACGTGCTGATCGAGGAGATGCGTTCCGGCGAGGACCTGCGGGTGATCGTCATCAACCACGAGGTGGTGGCCGCGGCGGTGCGCCGGCCGGCGCAGATCACCGGCGACGGGGTGCACGACATCACCGAGCTGATCGAGCGGCAGAGCCGCCGGCGGGCCGCCGCCACCGGGGGTGAGTCACGGATCCCGATCGACGACATGACCCGGGAGGTGGTGGCCGACGCCGGGTACCGGATGCACGACGTGCTGCGCGAGGGTCAGGTGCTCACCGTCCGCCGCACCGCGAACCTGCACACCGGTGGCACAATCCACGACGTGACGGCCGACCTGCACCCCGCGATCGCCGATGCCTGCGTGGCGGCGAGCCGGGCCCTGGACATCCCGGTGACCGGGCTGGACCTGCTCGTGCCCGCCCCCGACCAGGCCGAACACGTGTTCATCGAGGCGAACGAGCGGCCGGGACTGGCCAACCACGAGCCGCAGCCCACCGCGGAGCGCTTCATCGACCTGCTCTTCCCGGGCACCCGCGCCCCGCAGCGGCTGTGGAGCCCGGCCGGCCCGGGGGCGGGCGCGTGAACCCTCAGCCGCTGGAGATCGACCTGGACTACCTGCGCCAGGTGCTGCTGGAGTTGCTGGAGATCCCGAGCCCGTCGGGGCGTACCGACCACGTGCAGCAGTACGTGGGTGAACGCCTCTCCGCGCTGGGGATCACCTCGACGCTGACGCGGCGTGGGGCGCTCAGCGCCTGCCTGCCCGGCCCCCGGCAGACCGGCGCGGACCGGGCGATCGTGGTGCACACCGACACCATCGGCGGGATGGTCAAGCGGCTCAAGGAGAACGGCCGGCTGGAGCTGAAACCGATCGGCACGCACAGCGCCCGGTTCGCCGAGGGCGCGCACGTGCGGATCTTCACCGACGACCTGGATCGGGTGATCACCGGCCAGGTGCTGCCGCTGAAGGCCAGCGGGCACCGCTACAACGAGGCGGTCGACCTGCAGGGCGTCGGGTGGGAACTGGTGGAGGTGCGGGTCGACGAGCCGGTCGAGGACATCGCCGGGCTGCGGGCGCTGGGCATCGACGCCGGGGACTTCGTGGCGTTCCTGCCCAACCCGACGGTCACCCCCAGCGGGTACGTCAAGTCGCGGCACCTGGACGACAAGGCGGGCGTGGCGGCGGTGCTCACCGCGCTCAAGGCGCTCGTCGACGCGGGGATCACCCCGAAGGTCACCGCGCACCTGCTGGTCACCGTGACCGAGGAGATCGGCCACGGGGCCAGCCACGGCCTGGACCCGGACGTGGCGGAGATCGTCTCGGTGGACGCGGCGGTGGTCGCCCCCGGCCAGCAGTCCCGGGAGCACGGGGCCACCCTGGCGATGGGCGACGGCGTCGGCCCGTTCGACTACCACCTGACCCGCAAGCTCGCCGCGATCGCCAAGGAGCACGGCGTCGACCTGGTCCGGGACGTCTTCGACTACTACCGCTCAGACGTGGCGGCGGCGGTCGAGGCGGGCGCGCACGCCCGGGTGGCGCTGCTCGGCTTCGGGGTGGACGCCACCCACGGGCACGAGCGCACGCACCTGGACGGGCTACGCCACCTCACCCAGTTGCTCTGCCTCTACCTGCAGAGCGATCTGGTCTTCCCGGAGTGGGACGCCGAGCCCGAGGGCGACCTGGCCGACTTCCCGTCGCTGGCGGTGCAGCCGGCCAACGAGGAGGGCCCCCGCGAGGGCCCGATCGGCATCGACTGAGGGCTGGGCCGTCCCCCGCCGGTGGAAGACGCCCCGTCTTCTGACGCTACAAACCTGATTACGAAGGTGAATCGCCGGCGCGGTCGTCCCAGCAGACCAGTAACGGCGGTGACCGGCCGGTGAATCGCATACGACATCAGGTTCGTAGCGCACCGGCCGTCCCAGCCGACCAGCGGCGGCGATCGGTGCGACCGGCCGAGCCTGTGATCGAAATCCGTTGCCGGCTCCCCGGGGAAGTGGATAACGTGGCCGTACACGGGAAAGGAGGTGGTCCAGACTTGTATAGCAATCGGACTCGTGAGGTGGCTGTCCGCTAGCCGCTGTCCTCGACAGTGAAAACCCGTCCGCCGCGAGGCGGGCACCAGGCACCATCGTCGAGACCGTGTGGCAGCGGTGCGGCGAATCCACGACAGCCACCCGACCCCCGGGGTGCCGGCCCAGTCCAGCCGGCCCGCGCGTCAGCGCGGAAGCCCCGGGGGTCGCTTCGTTCCCAGGGGAGTTCCGTGTCGATGCGCGAGCTGGTGGTACTCGGGACGGCCAGCCAGACGCCGACCCGGCTGCGCAACCACAACGGGTACGTGCTGCGCTGGGACGACGAGGTGATCCTCTTCGACCCGGGTGAGGGCAGCCAGCGGCAACTGCTGCGCACCGGGGTCACCGCCACCGACCTGACCCGGATCTGCGTCACCCACTTCCACGGCGACCACTGCCTGGGGCTGCCCGGGATCATCCAGCGGCTCAGCCTGGACCGGGTGCCGCACCCGGTGGCGGTGCACTTCCCGGCCGGCGGTGCCGAGTACTTCGCCCGGCTGCGGCACGCCAGCTCGTTCCACGAGACGGCCGAGCTGGCCGTCGCGCCGATCGACGCCGACGGGCAGCGGATCACCCTGCGCGGCGGCACGCTGGAGGCCCGCCGGCTGCGGCACCCCGTCGAGACGTACGGCTACCGGCTGGTCGAGCCGGACGGCCGCCGTACGCTGCCGGAGAAACTGGCCACGTACGGCATCACCGGTCCGGCGGTCGGGGAGCTGCTGCGCGTCGGCCACCTGGACCGGGACGGACGCCGCGTCACCCGCGACGAGGTGAGCGTGACCCGGCCGGGGCAGCGGTTCGCGTTCGTGATGGACACCGGCCTCTGCGACGCGGTGTACGCCCTCGCCGAGCACGCCGACCTGCTGGTCATCGAGTCGACGTTCCTGGCGTCGGAGGCCGCCCTCGCCGCCGAGGTCGGCCACCTGACCGCGGCGCAGGCCGCGCGGGTGGCCACCGAGTCGCAGGTACACACGCTGGTGCTCACCCACTTCTCCCAGCGGTACGCCGACCCGCGCCGTTTCGCCGACGAGGCCCGGGAGCACTTCACCGGCGACCTGGTGATCGCCGAGGACCTGACCACCGTGCCGGTGCCGCCTCGGCGGGTAACCTCGGCCCGGTGACCGTCACGCTGCGTCCCGCCACCACCGTTGACCTGATGCTGGTCGGTGCCCTGCACCAACGGTCCCGGGTGGCCGCGTACTCGTCGTTCCTGCCGGCGGCGGCACTGGCCGAGCCGACCGGGGCGGCGATGGGCAGCTACTGGGTCGAGCGGTGGACGTGGGAGCACGACGACCACCGGATGACGGTGGCCGAACGCGACGGCCGGCTGGTCGGTTTCAGCTACCTCGGGCCGGACGACGAGGGCGACCCGGGCACCGGCCTGCTCAACGCCATCCATCTCGACCCGGCGGAACGCGGCCGGGGCACCGGCCGGCAGCTGATGGTCGACGCGCTGGAGGCCATGCGCTCCCGGGGGTGGTCCCGGGCCGTGCTCTGGGTGCTGCGGGACAACGCGCGCGCCCGGGCGTTCTACGAGCGGGGCGGCTGGGCCGCCACCGGACAGATTCGGGACGAGCGGATCGGCCCGGTGGCGGTCCCGCAGCTGCGCTACGCCCGCCCGCTGTGCGGGTCGCCGGACGTCACCGCGCGCCGAGATGGGCCAGCAGGTCCTGCCGGGTGAGCACGCCCTTGGGCTTGCCGTCGACCAGCACCAGGGCCGCGTCGGACTTCTCCAGCAGGGCCACGGCCTCGCTCACCGGCTGTCCGCCACCGATCATCGGCAGCGGGTCCGCCATGTGCCGCTCGATGGTGTCGTGCAGGTGCGCCTGACCGGTGAAGAGCGCGTCGAGCAGGTCCTTCTCGGCGATCGAGCCGGCTACCTCGCCGGTCACCACCGGCGGCTCGGCCTTGAGCACCGGCAGTTGGGAGACGCCGTACTCACGCATGTAGTCGATCGCGTCGCGGACCGTCTCGGTCGGGTGCACGTGCACCAGCTCGGGCAGGCCGCCCGGCTTGCCGGCGAGCGCGTCGGCGACGGTCGGCTCCGTGCCCGCGTCGGCCAGGAAGCCGTACCGGGCCATCCACCGGTCGTTGAAGATCTTCGACAGGTAGCCCTTGCCGCTGTCCGGCAGGAGCACCACGACCACGTCGTCGGGGTCGGCCTTGCGGGCCACCTCCAGCGCCGCGACCACCGCCATGCCGCAGGAACCGCCGACCAGCAGGCCCTCCTCGCGGGCCAGTCGCCGGGTCATCTCGAAGGACGCCTTGTCGGAGACCTCGATGATCTCGTCGGCGACACCCTGGTCGTACGTCTTGGGCCAGAAGTCCTCACCGACGCCCTCGACCAGGTACGGCCGACCGGTGCCGCCGGAGTAGACCGAGCCCTCCGGGTCGGCGCCGATCACCCGGACCCGCCCTTCGGATGCCTCCTTCAGGTACCGGCCGATGCCGGAGATGGTGCCGCCCGTGCCGACACCCGCCACGAAGTGGGTGATCCGCCCCTCGGTCTGCTGCCACAGCTCCGGGCCGGTGCTCTCGTAGTGCGAGCGCGGATTGGCCGGGTTGCTGTACTGGTCGGGTTTCCAGGCACCGGGGATCTCCCGGGCCAGCCGGTCGGAGACGTTGTAGTAGGAGCGCGGGTCCTCCGGCGCGACGGCGGTCGGGCAGACCACCACCTCGGCGCCGTACGCCCGCAGCACGTCCTGCTTGTCCTGGCTGACCTTGTCCGGGCAGACGAACACGCACCGGTAGCCCTTGAGCTGTGCCACCAGGGCCAACCCGACCCCGGTGTTGCCGCTGGTCGGCTCGACGATCGTGCCGCCCGGCCTGAGGATGCCGGCGGCTTCGGCGTCCTCCACCATCCGCAGCGCGATCCGGTCCTTCACCGAACCGCCGGGGTTGAGGTACTCCACCTTCGCCAGCACGGTCGCCTGGATACCCTCGGTGACGTTGCGCAGCCGCACCAGCGGGGTGTCGCCGATCAGCTCGACGACGTTGTCGTAGTACTGCACCTCGTTGTGCCCTTCGTTGCGGCGCCGGCGACGGCCGCCGGGCAGACAAACTCGTTCGTCGCCCAGCGTACGTGCCGTCAGCCGACCACCTGCCCGGGGACCACGGACGCGCGACCCGCCTCCCACTGCAGGAAGCGCTCGGTCTCGGCCAGCACGCTGCCGGCCAGCCAGGTCACCATCACCGCGTCGTCGAGCAGACCGAAGACCGTCAGGAACAACTCCGGCACCACGTCCACCGGGGAGACGACGTACGCCGTCGCCGCCGCCATCAGCGCCAGCCGCAGGCCACCGTCGTACTCGCCCCGGCCCGTCGCCCGGATCATCCGCGGCACCGCGGCCAGCCGGGTACCCAGCGACGGTCCACCCCGCGCGCCCGCCGCCACCGCTCGGGCCAGCGCGGCGAACGCCGCGCTCCGTTTCAACGTCCTACCCATCGTCCCGCCCCTCTCGCCGGTCCAAGGGTGCCCCGGGGGTGCAAGTGCCCCCACCGATCGCCCGTCGTCGTTGTGGAACTGGTACCCCGAACGGTCCCCGCCCAGCCATCGCCACGCCGATCCCCTGGTGGTCGGGCCGAGGCATTGGCTGCCGGGTCCGCGGGTCGGCGGTGTGTCGTGCCGGCGCGATAATGTCGCTGGTATGGGGGTGCCTGGTTCCGTCGTACCGGTCGATTCGCGCCGGGAGCTCGATCCGCGCTGGCAGCGCGTCCGCCAGCTCGCCCGGGTGGCGGCGATCGGCACGGGTGCCACCGCAGCGGCCGTGGTCGCCACCGGCGGGGTGCTGGTCGGGCAGGCCCGGCAGGCCCGGCGCACGATTCCGATGGCCGAGGCGCCCCCGCCGCGCTGTGATGGCGTCTACGGCGCGAAGCTGCCCGGCCCACCGCTGACCATGGTGATCCTGGGTGACTCCTCGGCGGCCAGCTACGGGGTGCACCGCCGGCGGGAGACGCTGGGCGCCTTGCTGGCCACCGCGCTGTCCCGGCGACTGCACCGCCCGGTCCGGCTGCGCCGCTTCGCCGTGGTCGGCGCCCTGTCGGCCGGGCTGAGGCCGCAGGTCGAGTCCGCGCTGGAGAGCGACCCGGACGTCGCGGTGATCCTGGTCGGCGGCAACGACGTCACCAACCGCACCCCACCGGCCCTGGCGGTGCGCCACCTCGTGGACGCGGTCCGCGCGCTGCGCGCCGCCGGCTGTGAGGTGGTCGTCGGCACCTGCCCGGACCTGGGCGCGATCCAGCCGATCCAGCCGCCGCTGCGCTGGCTGGCCCGGCGGTGGAGCCGGCAGCTCGCCGCCGCCCAGACGGTGGCGGTGGTCGAGGCGGGCGGTTGGACGGTCTCCCTGGGCGACCTGCTCGGCCCCCGCTTCGCGGCCGAACCGTCCCGGATGTTCGCCTGGGACCGGTTCCATCCCTCGGCGGAGGGGTATGCGGTGGCTGCCGCCGCGCTGCTACCCACCGTGATCTCCGCCCTCGGCATGGGCCCGGAACGCCGGCCTGTCCTCGGCCGCGGCGAGGGCGTACGCTCGCTGCCGCAGGCCGCCCAGGAGGCGGCGCGGCACGCCGGCACGGAGGTCAGCGGCACCCAGGTCCGCGGGCGCGACCGGGGGCCGGCCGGCCGTTGGGCCCAACTGCGCCGGCGGACCTTCTTCGGCGTCGGGGTGGTGCCGCAGCCCGGCGCCGTCGCCGACTCACCGACACTGGAGGGAACGGCATGAGCGAGCGCAGCGAGCGAATCAGCCAGCTCAGCGCCCAAAAGCCTCATGGCGGTCCCGACCGCAGGGAGGGAACGGCATGAACGAACGGTCGGTCGGTGCCGAGTTGGCGCTCCGGCTCGGAAAGGCGGCGGCCGTCTCCCTGGTGGCCGGCACGATCGGCGGCGCCGCGGTGCTCGCCGGGCAGGCTGTGGCCGCCCGTGGGCGCAGCTACGCCCAGCCGGAACTCGGCCTGGCGCTGCGGGCCACGGTGGGCCGGGCCAACGCCCCGTCGCTGCGGCTGGTGCTGCTCGGCGACTCCTCCGCCCTGGGCGTCGGCGTGGAGCGCTTCGACGAGACGGTCGGCGGGCAACTCGCTTACCTGCTGGCCGAGGAGCCGGTCGGGCGGCGGGTGCACCTGTCCAGCGTGGGTGTCTCGGGTTCACGCTCGACGGATCTGGCCACCCAGGTGGCCCGGGCACTGCTCGGCGAACGCCCGGACGTCGCGGTCATCCTGATCGGGGCCAACGACGCCACCGGGTTGCGCCGTCCGGCCGAGGCGGCGGCGTACCTCGCCTCGGCGGTGCGCCGGCTGCGTGAGGCGCGCGTACAGGTCGTGGTGGGCACCTGTCCCGACCTCGGCGCGGTACGGGCGGTGGCGCAGCCGCTGCGGCAGGTGCTCGGCTGGTCGGGTCGGCGGATCGCCCGCGCCCAGACCGCGGCCGTGCTCGACGCCGGCGGAAGCGTGGTCGACCTGGCGACCGAGACCGGGCCGGTGTTCCGGGCGGACGCCGGTACGCTCTGCCACGACGGCTTCCACCCCTCGGCCGACGGCTACCGGGTCTGGGCGCACGCCCTGCTTCCCGCGGTCGCCGCCGCGGCAACCGCGGCCTCCCCGCACTGAGCGGCCCATCCGGGGTGACATTTCCCGCCGGGTGGGCTCCTTCCACCCGAAGTTACTCGCGGGTTAACGTTGGTTCATGCCGATTGAGTCGTCCCGCGACGCCGTCATCGTCGCCACCGCCCGGTCCCCGATCGGACGCGCGTTCAAGGGTTCGCTGCGCGACGTCCGCCCGGACGATCTCGCCGCGACCATCGTCCAGGCCGCGCTGGACAAGGTTCCCGGACTCGACCCCGCCGAGATCGACGACCTGTACCTCGGATGCGGCCTGCCCGGCGGCGAGCAGGGCTTCAACATGGCTCGGGTGGTTGCCACGCTGATGGGGTTGGACGGCCTGCCCGGGGCGACGCTGACCCGCTACTGCGCCTCGTCGTTGCAGACGACCCGGATGGCGATGCACGCGATCCGGGCCGGTGAGGGCGACGTGTTCGTCTCCGCCGGGGTGGAGATGGTCTCCCGGTACGCCCGGGGCAACTCGGACACCCTGCCGCCGGAGGCGCAGGCGCTGGTCGGCGGCGGCTGGGAGAACCCGCGCTTCGCCGCGGCGCAGGCACGCTCGAAGCGGCGGGCCGAGGGCGGCGCCGAGGTGTGGACCGACCCCCGCGAGGCCGGCGAGTTGCCGGACATCTACCTGGCCATGGGGCAGACCGCCGAGAACCTGGCCCAGGCGTACGACGTGACCCGCGAGGACATGGACGCGTTCGGCGTACGCAGCCAGAACCTGGCCGAGAAGGCGATCGCCGACGGCTTCTGGGCCCGGGAGATCACCCCGGTGACGACTCCGGACGGCACCGTGGTCAGCGCCGACGACGGGCCGCGCCCCGGGGTGACCCTGGAGGCGGTGGCCGGGCTGAAGCCGGTGTTCCGCCCCGACGGCCGGATCACCGCCGGCAACTGCTGTCCACTGAACGACGGCGCCGCCGCGGTGGTGGTGATGAGCGCCCAGCGGGCGAAGGACCTCGGGCTGACTCCGCTGGCCCGGATCGTCTCCACCGGCGTGACCGCGCTGTCGCCGGAGATCATGGGTCTCGGCCCGGTCGAGGCGTCCCGGCAGGCGCTCAGGCGGGCCGGCATGACGATCGACGACGTCGACCTGGTCGAGATCAACGAGGCGTTCGCCGCCCAGGTGATCCCCTCCTACCGGCAGCTCGGCATCGCCGAGGAGAAGCTGAACGTGATGGGTGGCGCCATCGCCGTCGGCCACCCGTTCGGCATGACCGGCGCCCGGATCACCGGAACCCTGCTCAACGCCCTGCAGTGGCACGACCGGACCATCGGCCTGGAGACCATGTGCGTCGGCGGCGGCCAGGGCATGGCGATGGTGCTGGAGCGGCTGAGCTGACCGTCGATTCGCCGGCACCGCGTCCGGGTATCCGACCGGCATGGCTGCTGTGGTGGAGCGGGAACGTAAGTACGCCGGCGACGACGGTTTCCGACTGCCGGACCTGACGGGCTGCGGTGGCGTCGCGAGCATGTCCGACGCCACCGCCTACGACCTGGACGCGGTCTATCACGACACCGCGGACCTGCGGCTGGCCCGCAGCGGCTACGCGCTGCGCCGACGCACCGGCGGTCACGACGCGGGTTGGCACCTGAAGGTCGGTGCGGCCGGCGGCCCCCGCACCGAGTACCAGTTCCCGGCCGGCCCGGACGACGTCGAACCACCGGCCGAGCTGGTCGGGCTCTACCGGGCCGCCGCCCGGGGCGCGCCGGTGGCTCCCGCCGCCCGGGTCACCACCCGGCGGCGGGAGCACCGCCTGCTCGACGAGCAGGGCCGGGTGCTGGCCGAGGTCGCCCAGGACGCCGTCGAGAGTCACGACCTGGTCAGCGACGAACGGCAGACCTGGCACGAGATCGAGGTCGAGTTGGTCGACGGCGACGACCCGCTGCTGGACGCGGTGCAGGAGCGGCTGCGGGCGGCCGGGGCCCGGCCGGTCTCGGTCTCGAAGTCCCACCGGGCACTCGGTGGCCGGCTCGCCGCCGTGGCGGACCGGCCGCGAACGGATCCGGCGGCCGCTGCCGTGCTCGACCACCTCCGCGCCCAACGGGACGCGCTGATCGCGAACCATCCGGCCGCCCGGCACGGCGACGAGGATGCCGTTCACGACATGCGGGTGGCGATCCGCCGGCTGCGCGCCACGCTGCGGACCTTCCGGGGCCTGTGGGGCCGGCCGGAGAGCGGGGAGCTCCGCGCCGAGCTGCGGTGGCTCGGGGCGCAGTTGGGTGCCGTGCGGGACGCCCAGGTGATGGCGGCCCGGCTCGAAACGGCCGTGCACGCCGAACCACCCGAGCTGGTGCTCGGCCCGGTCGCCGCGCGGATCGCGCAACGGTTCGCCGCCGACGCCGCCACGGCCCTGGACGGGTTGGGGCGGGCGTTCGACTCCGACCGGTATCCGGAGCTGCTCAGTCGGTTGGACCGGCTGGTGGAGGGCCGGCCGGCGCGTACGGTCACGCGACGGTGGGTGAACCGGCGGGTCCGGCGGGCCCTGACCCGCGCCGACCACCGGCTGGATTCCGCCCTCCTCGCCTGCGAGCAGGGCCCGGAGCGGGACGCCGCGCTGCACGAGGCGCGCAAGGCGTACAAGGCGGCGCGTTACGCCGTCGAGGTACGCGAGCCCGCGGTGGGCAAACCCGCCGCCACGCTGCTGAGCCGGCTGAAGGATCTCCAGAATCGGCTCGGCGCGTACCAGGACTCGGTGATGACACGGGAGGTGCTGCGGCGGGAGGCGTTGCGCGCGTACGCCGACGGCGGGAACACCTTCACGTACGGGCTGCTGCACGCTCGGCAGGCGGCGGCCGCCGACCGGGAGCTGCCCGCCGTCGCCGCCGCCCGCGAGCGGGCCGGTCGTCGGAAGGTGCGCCGCTGGCTGAAGGGCTGACCGGTCAGAGCGCGGCCCGCGTCGCCGTCACGGCGGCGGCGGCCCGGGCCAGCACCGCGCCGGACGGCCCGGCCGCGACCAGGTCGGCGGCGACCACCCGGAGTTGGTCGACCAGCGCCAGGTCGTTCGGCAGCCGGGGTACCGGCCGGCACGGTTCACTCTCGGCGTCCGCGCCCAGGTCGGCGAGCTCCTGCACCAGCCGGTGCATCAGGTCCGCGCGGGACGCGTCGCCGCCGTCCGGCACGGCCGCCCAGCGCGGCTGCTGCCAGTGCCCCACCTGACGGGTCAGCGACTCCACGGCCCGGTCCAGTTCCGCTGCGCTCATCGCCGGAGAGTCTACGGCGGGCGGGCGGGCCGGCGGTCAACGCCGCAGGTAGCTGAGCAACCGGAGGATCTGCCAGTACAGGAAGATCAATCCGACCAGCACCCCGAAGGCGCAGAGCCAGGCGTACCGGCGCGGCAGGCCGCCCCGGACGGAACGTTCGATCTGGTCGAAGTCGAGGATGAAACTCAAGGCCCCGGCGATGATGGCCACTCCGGAGAACACGTACGGCAGCCAGCCCACCTGGCCGGTGAGGCTGTAGATCTCCACTCCCGGCCGTCCGGTGAAGAGCTGGAACACCAGGTTCACCAGGGTCACCGCGAGCACCCCGAGTAGGGTGCCGATCACCAGCCGGGCCAGACGTGGGGTGGCCCGGATCACCCGGGCCCGGTAGAGCAGCGCCATGCCGAGGAACACCCCGAACGTGCCCACGACGGCCTGCGCCACGATCCCGGGGTAGACCGCCTCGAAGGTCCGGCTGGCCACGCCCAGCAGCAGCCCTTGGAGCAGGGCGTACCCGATGATCGGGGCCGGGTGGGTGATGCCGCGCAGCGAGATCACCAGGACCAGCGCCACGCCGGCCAGCGCGGTGCCGGCCAGCGCCGCGGGCAGCCACAACGCCGGGGGTACGACCACCCAGGCGACCGCCGCGACCATGCCGGTGAGCAGCAGCAGCCCGACGGCACGGACCGCCACGTCGTCGACCGTCACCGCCTCCGCGTCCCCGGACAGCCGGTCTTCCCGGCTGGTGTCGTCCAACCGGTCCAGCACCGGGTTCGCGCTTCGCACCCCGCCTGGCTCCCTTCGCCACCCGTCTCCCGCCGTCCCACCCTGGGTAACTGTGCCTGGGGCGGGGGACGGTGG
>NZ_SMJY01000409.1:0-798 GCF_004348355.1 Micromonospora sp. KC721
GTGCTGCTCACCACGGTCGCTCCTGAACTCGACGAGTGGGCCGCCTACTTCGCCGCCGGCGCCGGCAAGCGGGCCGCCGCCGAGGCCGGAATACCCCGGGTGGTGAGTGCGCGGGAGGCCGACGACCTGCTCCGGGCCGCCGAGCAGTTCGTGACGGTGGTGGAGGCCGCCCTCGGTCTGGTCCACCAGCCCACCCTCGACGGCCGCGCGGCCTGACCTCGGCCCGACCCAGCACCACCACGATCACCACGACGGGGGGTTGAGCCCATGGCGGGCCGCATGATGGCCGGCTCCGCCGCACTGGCCGCTCTGGTCCGCCCGGCGAGCGCGCCGGACCCGGCCGGCGGTCACCGGACGCTCCCGGTGGCGCCCGAGTTGACCGGTCTGCTGCCGTACCGGGGGCTGCGTCGGGGCAGCACGATCGCGGTCTCCGCCAGCCGCCCCCGGCGCAGCGGCGGCACCTCGCTGGTCCTGGCGTTGCTCGCCGAGGCGTCCCGGGCCGGCTCCTGGTGTGCGGTGGTCGGGGTGCCGACCCTCGGTGCGGGTGCCGCCGCCGAGCTGGGCATCGCGCTGGACCGGCTCGCCCTGGTCCCCGACCCGGGCCCCGAGTGGCCCACCGTGGTCGCCGCGTTGATCGACGGGGTCGACGTGGTGGTCACCGCTGTGCCGCAGGCCGTTTCCGCCTCGGTCGCCGGCCGGTTGGCCGCCCGCGCCCGCCAGCGCGGCTGCGTGCTCGTCCCGTACGGCCGGTGGGACGGCGCGGACGTCACCCTCCAGGTGGTCCGTGGGGTGTGGGAG
>NZ_SMJY01000410.1:0-780 GCF_004348355.1 Micromonospora sp. KC721
CCGGTGAAGCGTTGCAGGACGCGCCACCATTTCAGCTCTGCGATGGTGTGCTCGACCGCGATCCGTTGCGAGGACTGGCGTTTACGGTCCTGTTCCCACGCGCTGTGTTGTTCGGGCGGTGCTGAGGGTCGCCGCTTCAACGGCGGCGCGCAGACCTGCTCACGGTGGTCTCGAGCCAGTCCTTGATAGCCGGCATCGACCAGCAGTCTCACGTTCGGGTAGGCGTCGAGCAGCGCGTCGACGCCTTCGATGCGCGCGGCGGTGACGTCGTGCATGCGCCCGGGACGGGTGGCACCGCACCACAGGGTCGCCCCCGTGGCGGTCGGCGGCGACGGTGGTCTTGATGGTGTTCTGTTTCGCCTTGCCGGACACGAACGCCTTACGGCCCGGGCGTCCTTGCCGCGGTCGGCGCACGCGGATCTCGGTGGCGTCGATGCGCAGGGTGACGCCTTCGGCGGCGGCGTAGGCGAACACGTCGGCCAGGGTGTGCAGCCGCACCCGGCACCGGTGGCGCAACCACGGCGAGCGAGCAGCGGGCGGACCTGGGTGACGGCGCGGGTGACAGTGGACCGGTCGACCTGGTACGCGACGGCGAGAGCGGCGTGCGGTATCGCCAGGCGTAGGTGGACCAGGGTGATCACGACCCGGTCGGTAAACGTCAGCCGGGGTCGGCGGCCGGCTCCTGGCTTGCGGACACGTTCGCGGGTGCGGCGGGTGCGCAGCCGGTCCTCGCGGGCCGCGGCCCAGGCGGGTTGGAGTTCGGTCAACAGCAGGCCCAGG
>NZ_SMJY01000411.1:0-757 GCF_004348355.1 Micromonospora sp. KC721
CTCCCGCGCCGGACACCACCGCGCCCACCGCCCCGGGCACCCCGACCGCCTCCGCGATCGGCCCGACCGGGCTCACCCTGACCTGGGCACCGGCCACCGACGACGTGGGCGTCACCGGGTACCGGGTCCACCGGGCCGGGGATGTCCTCGTCGGCTCGACCACCGGCACCACACTCGCCGTCACCGGGCTGACCGCCGCCACCACGTACACCTTCACCGTGGTCGCGGTGGACGCGGCCGGCAACGTCTCCGCGGCCTCACCGCCGGTCACCGTCACCACCGCGGACCCGCCGGTCGGCGGCGGCTGCGCGGTGACCTGGACGACCAGCACCTGGGACACCGGCTTCACCGCGAACATCACCGTCACGAACACCGGCACCACCACCGTCAGCGGCTGGACGCTCGCCTTCACCTTCCCGAGCGGCGGGCAGAAGGTGGGCCAGGGCTGGTCGGCCACCTACACCCAGACCGGTACGGCGGTGACCGCGACGAACCTGCCGTACAACGGGACGCTCGCGCCGAGGGCGTCGACCAGCTTCGGCTTCAACGGCACCCACACCGGGACCAACCCGAAGCCCACCACCTTCACCCTCAACGGCGCTCCCTGCACCGTGTCGTAGCAGCAGCCGCTGCAGATCGTGGCGGGTTGCGTTCGTTCCGGACGGCGACCCGCCACGATCTCGGGCACCATGAGGGGATGCTGCTGACCGTCGGGCATGGGGCAGCCGACCGGGCGGGTCTGGGGGACCTGTTGGTG
>NZ_SMJY01000412.1:0-753 GCF_004348355.1 Micromonospora sp. KC721
GCCCCCGGGAACGGGCCGGGAGAGGTCGGGGTGCCCGGAACCGGGGCGGGCGAGATCGGCGTCGGGCTGGTCGGCGCGGGGCTCATGGGCGCCCGGTTCCCGGCGTCGCGCTCCGGGCGCGTCCGGGGCTCGCGGTACGCCTCCCCGGGTGACGCCGTCTCCCGTGGCCGTCGGTCCGGGTACGCGTCACTCCGGGCGGCCGGCTCCCGCCAGGGGCCACGCTCCTCGGCGCGCCGCCGCTCGTCGGCCGGGTACCGACCGTCGGGCCCGTGCGAGCTGCCACGGCGGTGCTCGTCGTGCTCGCGGTACCCGCCGGTGATGTGCGGGGCGGCGTGATCTCGGCCACCGTTCGTCTGGTGACCGTCGCGCCGACGGTCGTACCCGCCGGTGGGCCGGTGCTGCGGCAGCTCGTCCGGCTCGCGCAGCCAGCCCGGCTCGACGCCCCGCACCGGCCCGGGGGAGACCGACCGGACGTCGGAGGGCGGCCGCGGCGGCCAGCCGTCGCGCCGGTCGGCTCCGCGGTCGTGCTGCCAGGCCGTCTCGCGGAGCCGTTCGGGCTGACCGGGGCCGTGCCCGGCGCGGCCCTGCTGCCGGTCCGGTGCGGGCTGCCGGCGTTCCCGCCCCCAGAGCTGTTCGCCGACCGGCGGCCGGTACCGCTCGTCCCCGGGGCGGTCGCCGGCCGGCTGAAACGGTCCCTGCTCGTGGTCGGCCCAGGAGCGCCCGAGGTACGTGCCGTCGGGGCGGGTGGGGGCC
>NZ_SMJY01000413.1:0-716 GCF_004348355.1 Micromonospora sp. KC721
GTGGTGGCGCGCGGGCTGGGCGAGCCGGAGCACGCCGCCGACCTGCTCACCGACGCCCTGGCGTACGCGGGGCGCACCTCGCACCCGCTGCTCACCGGGATGGCCGGCACCCTGCGCGGCTTCGTGGCACTGGACATGGGCGACTGCGATACCGCCGAACGGGACGCCCGGGCGGTGCTGACGGCCGTCGAACCGCACAACCCGCAGGCACCGGCCCAGGTCGCCCCCCGGGTGCTGCTGGCCACGGCCCGGTTGGCCGCCGGTGATCCGGCCACCGCCGTCGGTCTGCTCGCCCCGGTGGCGACCACCGCGTCCAGCAACCCGACGCTGCTCTTCTCCCGCCGCCAGACGATGGCCCGGTACGCCTCCGCCCTGCTTGCTCACGGCCAGCGGGAGCAGGCGCTGGACTGGGCCCGTCGGGCGGTCGCCGCGCCTGCCGAAGACGTCCGCAGCCAGGTGATCGGGGCGAGCGTGCTGGCCGAGGCGCTGGCCGCCTGTGGCCAGCCGGTCGAGGCGGTGGCCAGCGCCGAGGAGGCGGTCCGGTTGGCGTACGCGACCGAGCAGCGCAGCGAACGCGCCGCCGCCGACGCCCTCCACATCCGTCTGACCACCCCCTGACCCCCATCCACCCCCCAACATGCCGCATTGCCTGCGGCCTGCCTGGATCTTGGAAAAGAATGGCCCCTGGAGGGGCCGGCTGCTTCCAGGGTCTGCGG
>NZ_SMJY01000414.1:0-700 GCF_004348355.1 Micromonospora sp. KC721
ACCGCGTCGGTGTCGACGGGCTACTCGCGCCCGACGAGTGGGCCAACCAGGAGCACGTGTGACCGGCGGCTAAGTCTGACTTTTCCTCCAACTTGCTCCTACGGATGATCACGCTTTCTGACGCATCCTAGGAAGGCCGAACGGGCGCGAAATCCCTTACGCCACAACGGGTTTCACGACAGCAAGTGGCCTGAGAGCCATCTCCACCGTGAGTCCGGGCGGAGCCGAGCAGACCTGCCCTCCGGTGCCAAGGTCGTTCAGACGTAGGGTGCTCCACCTTGTCACCGGAGGGCAGGCCCGCTCCACGGTGTGCGGACTCACGGCGGAGATGGCTCTCAGGCCACTTGCTGTCGTGAAACCCGTTGTGGCGTAAGGGATTTCGCGCCCGTTCGGCCTTCCTAGGATGCGTCAGAAAGCGTGATCATCCGTAGGAGCAAGTTGGAGGAAAAGTCAGACTTAGCCGCCGGTCACACGTGCTCCTGGTTGGCCCACTCGTCGGGCGCGAGTAGCCCGTCGACACCGACGCGGTAGCCGACCAATACGCGGATAAGTCCCTCCCAGCCGTCCGACTCCACCGCGTCGGTGTCGACGGGCTACTCGCGCCCGACGAGTGGGCCAACCAGGAGCACGTGTGACCGGCGGCTAAGTCTGACTTTTCCTCCAACTTGCTCCTACGGATGATCACGCTTTCTGACGCATC
>NZ_SMJY01000415.1:0-648 GCF_004348355.1 Micromonospora sp. KC721
CGCGAGCCTGTTCCGCAGCGCGTACGCGGTGAGTAGGTGGACAACCCGCCGGCTGATGGTCTCGACCCGAGACAGCTCTTCCAAGAGGTTGAGGGTCCATTGGGACTGGTGATCCGTGTCATGATCACTGACTGTCTTCGACTCCGCTACGAGATCGGTCAGGTCGCGGATCTGCTGCTCGACCCACTGTGCCAGGTCCTTGGGTACCGGCGCGGACTGCGACATCAGATTTACTCCCTTGACGGTCTCGTCTCTAATGACTAGAGTCGACTTCACTCGATGCTCTAAAGGCTAGAGCATAGACCTTGGGAGGAATGGGGAAGCTCGATGACAACGGTAAGCCACCCGCCCGACATCGCGCCAGCGAACCAGGTAGACGCGCCGAACTGTGAGGGCTGCGGATCGCCCCTGGAAGCCCGTACGCACTCCGGTGGGCTTCCGAAGCGGTTCCACAACGATGCGTGTCGCAAGCGGGCTCTGCGTGCCTCTCAGCGGTCTACCGACCCTGTTGCCGGGCGTGCCGGTCCCGGGGTGCCGCGCGCGGGCGGGACGCAGGAGCGCGCGGCAGGCGGCCCGGGTTTGGCCGCCGGCCCCGGGGCCGGTTTGCCCGGTTCAGGCCACCCGGATCCCACCCGGACTTGGTACTAC
>NZ_SMJY01000416.1:0-641 GCF_004348355.1 Micromonospora sp. KC721
CCGCTTCTTTGCCGCAGTCGGTTCACCCCTGGCAGGTGTTTACCCCTTGCGCACCGTCACCGCCTCTCCGCCCGCCGAGGCGCGCCCGGCCCTGGCCGTGGGCGTCACCGCGGCCGTGGGCGTCACCGCGGCCGTGGCCGTCACCGCGGCCGTGGGCGTCACCCCGGCCGTGGCCGTCACCCCGGCCGTGGCCGTCACCCCGGCCGTGGCCGTCACCCCGGCCGTGGCCGTCACCCCGGCCATGGGCGTCACCCCGGCCGTCATCCAGTCCTGATCTCCTCTCGGCGGGCCGTCAATGATCGCGCAGCCGCAGCCGCAGCCGCAGCGGAGAGGCGGAGCGGAGGTGGAGCGGAGAGGCGGAGCGGAGGTGGAGCGGAGAGGCGGAGCGGAGGTGGAGCGGAGAGGCGGAGCGGAGGTGGAGCGGAGAGGCGGAGCGGAGGTGGAGCGGAAGACCGGAACGGAAGACCGGAACGAGGCGGAGCGGAAGACCGGAACGGAAGCGACTGTTGCTTGCCCGTGGACCAGGTGACCGACCGGCTCAGGCCCTGACCGTGGACCAGGTGACCGACCGGCTCAGGCCCTGACCGTGGACCAGGTGACCGACCGGCTCAGGCCCTGACCGTGGACCAGGTGACCGACCG
>NZ_SMJY01000041.1:0-36053 GCF_004348355.1 Micromonospora sp. KC721
CTGCGGCCCCGTCACGGCGGATCGTGGACGTGAACCTCATGACCACCGGGGCGAGGGAGAGGGGAAAGAACGAGGGTGGGGGTCAGTCCTCGGGGCCGTGCAGGCGGCGGCGTACCGAGAGCAGTTCCACCTCGGGACGGGTGGCGACCAGGCGTTCGCACGAGTCCAGCACCTCGCGGACGTGCGACGCCTCGGCGGCCACCACGGCACACCCGATCTCGGCCCGACCGTGCAGGTCGAGCGCTCCCACCTCGGCGGCCGACACCTCGAAACGGCGCAGCGCCGCCACGATCGGCCGGACGTATGATCTCTTGGCTTTGAGCGACCGGGAGTCGCCCGGCAGCAGCAGGTCGAAGACCGCGGTTCCGGTGAACATCGCCCCGGACATTACGGTCACCTCCGGACACGATCAAGGGGTTTACGCCGGTACCGGCGTAAACCCCTTGATCGTTGTGTCAGCCCGGGATCAGGCGCGCGGCTTCTCCCGCATCTCGAAGGTCTCGATGATGTCGCCGACCTGGACGTTGTTGAAACCGCCCAGCGTCAGACCACACTCGAAGCCCTCGCGGACCTCCGTCGCGTCGTCCTTGAACCGCTTGAGGGAGCTGATCGTGAGATTGTCCGCCACGACCGCCCCGTCCCGCAGCAGCCGCGCCTTGGCGTTGCGGCGGATGATGCCGGAGCGGACGATGCAACCGGAGATGTTGCCGATCTTGGACGAGCGGAAGACGTCGCGGATCTCCGCGCTGCCCAGCTCGACCTCCTCGTACTCCGGCTTGAGCAGCCCCTTGAGCGCGGCGTCGATCTCCTCGATGGCCTGGTAGATGACGGTGTAGTACCGAATCTCCACGCCCTCGCGGTCGGCGATCTCGCGGACCTTGTTGGCGGCCCGCACGTTGAAGCCGATGATCGTGACCGCCTCGGACGAGGCGCTGGCCAGCATGACGTCGCTCTCGGTGATCGCACCCACGCCCCGGTGGATGATCCTGAGCTGGACCTCCTCCGGGATGTCGAGGTTGAACAGCGCGTCCTCGAGGGCCTCCACGGAACCGGAGACGTCGCCCTTGAGCACCAGGTTGAGCGAGGTCTTCTCGCCCTCCTTGAGCTGCTCCATGAGCGTCTCGAGCGTGGCCCGGCCACGGGAGTTGGCGAACGAGGCCGCCCGCCGCCGTGCCTGCCGCTGCTCGGCGATCTGGCGCACCGTCCGGTCGTCGGCGGCGGCCAGGAAGGTGTCACCCGCACCCGGGACCGCGGTCAGACCGAGCACCAGGACCGGACGGGCCGGACCGGCCTCGACGACCTGGTTGCCGTTCTCGTCGAGCATCGCCCGGACCCGGCCGTGCGCCCCACCGGCGACGATCGAGTCGCCCGCCCGCAGGGTGCCCTTCTGCACCAGCACGGTCGCCACCGCACCACGGCCCTTGTCCAGGTGCGCCTCGATGGCCACACCCTGCGCCGGCCCGTCGATCGGAGCGGTCAGCTCCAGCGACGCGTCGGCGGTGAGCAGAACCGCCTCAAGCAGGTCGTCGATGCCGATGCCCGGCTTCGCGGCCACGTTGACGAACATGGTGTCGCCGCCGTACTCCTCGGCGACCAGGCCGTACTCGGTCAGCTGCTGGCGGACCTTGTCCGGGTTGGCCTCCGGCTTGTCGACCTTGTTGACCGCGACCACGATCGGCACCTCCGCCGCCTTGGCGTGGTTGAGCGCCTCGATGGTCTGCGGCATCACACCGTCGTCGGCCGCGACGACCAGCACCACGATGTCGGTGACCTGGGCACCACGGGCACGCATGGCGGTGAACGCCTCGTGACCCGGGGTGTCGATGAAGGTCACCGCGCGGTCCTCGCCCTCGTGCGGCACGTGGACCTGGTAGGCGCCGATGTGCTGGGTGATGCCACCCGCCTCGCCGGCCACCACGTTCGCCTTGCGGATCGCGTCGAGCAGCTTGGTCTTACCGTGGTCGACGTGACCCATGACGGTCACCACCGGCGCACGGCTGACCAGGCGGTCCTCCGCGACCTCGGCGTCGAGGTCGATGTTGAACTGCGCGAGCAGCTCGCGGTCCTCGTCCTCCGGGCTGACGATCTGCACGTCGAAGCCGAGGTGCTCACCCAACAGCAGCAGGGTGTCGTCGGAGCAGGACTGGGTCGCGGTGACCATCTCGCCCAGGTTGAACATCTCCTGGACCAGCGAACCCGGGTTGGCGTTGATCTTGTCGGCGAAGTCCGACAGCGAAGCGCCACGGGAGAGCCGGACGACCTGACCCTGACCTCGGGGCGCGCCCGAGCTCATGGTCGGGGCCGACAGGTTGTCGAACTCCTGTCTGCGCTGCTTCTTGGACTTGCGGCCCCGGGTCGGCCGGCCACCCGGACGCCCGAAGGCACCCGCGGCACCGCCGCCACGGCCACGACCGCCACCACCGGGGCGGCCACCGCCACCGGCCGGAGCACCCGGACGGAACCCGCCGCCCGGAGCGCCGCCACCGCCGCCGCCACCGGGGCCACCACGGTAGCCACCGCCACCGCCACCGGGACCGCCACCGGGACCGCCGCGGAAGCCACCGCCACCGCCACCGCCACCGGGACCGCCGCGGAAGCCACCGCCACCGCCACCGCCAGCGGGGCGACCGGCGCCGCCACCGGGACGACCCGCGCCGGGGCCACCGGGGCGACCCGTGGTGGGCCGCTGGCTCGGCATCGAGGCCGGGCTCGGCCGCGGCGGCATGGACGCCGGGCTGGGCCGCGGCGGCATGCCCGACGGGCTCGGCCGGGGACCGCCGGCACCGGCGGCCGGGGGCCGCTGCTGCTGGCCACCCTGGATACCGAACGGGTTGTTACCGGCGCCGCGCGCCGGCGGACGACCGCCCGGACGAGTGCCCGGACCCGGGGCCGGCGCGCCGGGACGACCGGCGGCCGGGGAACCCGGACGGGGCGGCATGGCACCCGGCCCTGGACGCGGGCCGGGCCGCGGACCGCCCTCGGTCGGTGGTTCACGACGGACGTTCTCGCGTTGCTGTTGGCGGGCGGCCTGTGCGGCCTTGACCGCGGCCTCCTGCTCGGCCTTCAGCGCGGCGGCACGCGCCTCGGCGGCCGCCACCTCGATGTCGTGGGCACTCGCCGGCTTGGCGACCGGAGTCGCCTGCGGCGGGCCGGGAACCGGACCCTTGGGCTTCGGCCCGGGAGTCGGCGGTCCGGGCCGCCGGGGCGGCGCGGGCTTCGCCGAGACCCGGGGGGCACTCGGGGCCGGAGACGGCGTCGGGGTCGGGGTCGGACCCGCAGCTGCCGCCGACGGGGCGGACGGCACCTGGTTTCCGGCGGACGCGACGAATGCGCCACGCAGCCGTCGGGCGACGGGCGCCTCGACGGTGCTGGACGCGGACTTCACGAACTCGCCCATCTCCTTGAGTTTGGCGAGAACGGTCTTGCTTTCGACCCCGAGCTCCTTAGCAAGCTCGTGTACGCGGGCCTTACCTGCCACTGCACTCCTCACTCCGAGGTCGTGCGGGCAGCACCCGCAGCGACCTCACTCCTGCACTTGAAGCCTGGTCATTTCTGACGCTTCATCGTGTGCTCATGTCGGTCGTCCTACCTTGCTAGCGACCTTCGCCCGGTCGGGTTGACCGGACGTAGTGGTTGGCGCGTCGACGTACTCCGCGACGGCACCGTGGTCGGGAACCCCGGCCACCCGCAGCGCACGCCCGAAGGCGCGACGCCGCACCGCCTGGGCGAAGCAGGCCGGATCAGGATGCATGTTCGCGCCCCGACCCGGCAGACCGCGGGCCGGATCGGGGCGGAGGCTGACATCAGCCCCGTCACCGACCGCGACGATCCGCAGCAATTCGCTGGCCGGCGCGCGTTGCCGGCAACCCACACAGGTGCGCTCCGGCTGCGCGCGTCGTACCACTGGAGGAAGTCTACCCCTAGCTCGTCGAGATCGCTCCGCCCGGCTCCGGGACGTGATCAGCTCCGCTGCGGCCACCGGCGCCCGACTGCTCCGCGTCGGACCGGATGTCGATCCGCCAACCGGTCAGTCGCGCCGCAAGTCGGGCATTCTGCCCCTCGCGGCCGATCGCGAGCGAGAGCTGGAAATCAGGTACGGTCACCCGCGCCGTCCGGGTGGCCAGATCCACCACCTCGACCCGCAGCGCCTTGGCCGGCGACAACGCGTTGCCGACGAAGGTCGCCGGATCGTCCGACCAGTCGATGATGTCGATCTTCTCACCGTGCAGCTCGCTCATCACCGCACGCACCCGCTGCCCCATCGGGCCGATGCAGGCACCCTTGGCGTTCACGCCCTGGACGGTGGACCGCACCGCGATCTTCGTACGGTGACCCGCCTCACGGGCGATCGCGCCGATCTCCACCGTGCCGTCGGCGATTTCCGGCACCTCCAGCGCGAAGAGCTTCTTGACCAGCGCCGGGTGCGTACGGGAGAGGGTGATCTGCGGACCGCGCATCCCCTTGGTCACGTGCACCACGACGCAGCGGATCCGCTCACCGTGCTCGTACCGCTCCCCGGGGACCTGCTCCGACTGCGGCAGCACCCCCTCCAGCTTGCCCAGGTCGACGCTGACGATGCCCTTTTCCTTGCGGGCCTCGTGCGCCTGCACCACACCGGTGACCAGGTCACCGTCCCGGCCGACATACTCGCCGAAGTGCACCTCGTCGGTGGCCTCCCGCAACCGTTGGAGGATCACCTGCTTGGCGGTCATCGCCGCGATCCGGCCGAAGTCGTGCGGGGTGTCGTCCCACTCCCGCACCACCATGCCGTCGGCGTCCACCTCCTGGGCGTACACCAGGGCCGCCCCGGTCTTCCGGTCGATCTCCACCCGGGCGTGCGGCTCGGCGCCCTCGGTGTGCCGGTAGGCGGTCAGCAGCGCGGTCTCGATCGCCGCGAGGATCGTGTCGAACGGGATCTCCCGCTCGCGCTCGAGTGCGCGCAGCGCCGCGAGGTCGATGTTCACCTCTCCTCGTCCTCCACATCATCTTCGTCGTCATCATCGTCGATGTCCTCGCCGGCACCGTCGAACCCGTCCGCCTCGTCGAGGCGGCTGAACTCGACCTGCACCCGGCCGGGGCCGAGTTCGGCGTACCGGTGTTCGCTGCGGCCGGAGTCGGCCTCCAGCACCACGCGCTCGTCGTCGGCCGCCGTCACCCGGCCGGTCACCTGGCGGTCCCCGGTCGGCTGCCCGTCGCGTCCCGGCGCAGCGCCCCGCACGGTCACCCTGACCAGTCGGCCGACGTTGCGTCGCCAGTGCCGGGGCAGGGTCAGCGGCCGGTCCACGCCCGGTGAACTCACCTCGAGCTGGTACTCCCCCGCCACGATGTCGCCGCCGGACTCCTCGGCCGCGTCGAGCGCCGCCGACACCGCGCGGGAGACGTCCGCGACGGCGTCCAGGTTGATCCCACCGTCGGCGTCCACGATCACCCGCACCACGTGTCGCCGGCCGGCCCGGGAGACCGACAGGTCCTCCAGGTCGTACCCCTCCCGGGTGACCACCGGCTCGATCACCTCGCGCAGCCGGGCCCGCCGCGCGGCGAGATCGCCCCGGGGTGCGCCGGCGCGATCCGAGCCCCGGGAGCCGTCGGTACGACGGGATCGTCCCGCCGGCCCGGTCGGCCGGGCAGCCCGACCACGCTGCGTCATCTGGCGCCCCTTCTGCTGTGACGGCGGCGACCCCACGGTCGCCATACCCTGCTGGTACGGCGGCCACAGCCGCCACGCCGGACGCCACCGGGGCGGTCGCGCCCGGTGGTTGCGCAGAGCGTAACGCGCCACCGGGGCGGTGGCCCGCGCGGCGCACCGACGCCGGTCGCCCACCCGACCCCGTCGATGGTGTTGACTTGTCCGGTGGCGACGGGCAGAAGAACCGCGACCAGCGGTGAATCGGGGCGAACCCGGCGGACGGTGCTGCGGGCGGGCGCGCTCCTGGCGGTGGGCGGCTCGACCGGGCCGCTGGCCGGCTGTGATCTTTTCGACGGCGACGAACCCGCACCCCCGCCCGACCCGCTGGAGTCCCTCGCCGACGAGTCCCGCGAGCTGGCCGCGCGGCATCGGGCGGCCATCGCCGCCGACCCGGCGTTGGCCGACCGGCTCACCCCGATCGCCGAGGCGCACGCCGCGCACGCCACCGAGATACGCCGGCTGATCGGGCGTCCGGAGCCCTCCGGCGCGACCCCGACCGGTACGACGCCGACGGCGACACCGGGTGACCGGGCCGCACTGCTCGCCGCGCTGCGCGAGGCCGAGCAGCGGGGCCGGCAGTCCGCCGCGAAGGCGTGCGTGGCGGCACCCGGCGAGCGGGCCGCGCTGCTCGGGTCGGTCGCCGCCGCTCGGGCCACCCACGTGGAGGCGCTGACGTGAGCCGCCGCCTGGCACCGGCCGACGCCCGGCAGGCGCTCGCCGACGCGCTGAGCGCCGAGTACGCGGCGATCTACGCCTACGGCCCGATCGGGGTACGGCTCAGCGACGCCGAGCGGCGTGCGGCCCGCTCGGCCGAGGCCGCGCACCGGGCCCGCCGGGACGCGCTGGTGCTCCAGCTCAGCGGGGACGGCGGACAGCTTCCCGCGGACCGCGCCGGGTATGCCCTGCCATTTCCCGTGACCGACCGGGCCGGCGCGTTGCGGCTGGCGGTCGAGATCGAGGAGCGGACGGGCGCCTTCTGGCGGGCGGCGCTGCCGGTCACCAGCGGAACGGAGCGGACCCGGGCGTTGAACGCGTTGACCGACTGCGCGGTGCGGGCCACCCGCTGGCGGCGGGCCGCCCGGGTCACCCCGGTCACCGTGGCCTTTCCCGGCCGGCCCCGCTGAGCCCCGGCCGGGTCGTTCCGGCACGCCGTACCCCGACCGTCAGGTCGCGGGCCAGGCCGTTCCGGTTGCGCTCCGCATACGAGGTATGCATACTCCGTTGCCATGTCCATCCGTCACGGCCTGCTCGCCCTGCTCGAGCGCGGCCAGATGTACGGCTACCAGTTGCGTGCCGCTTTCGAGGAGTCGACCGGCTCGACCTGGCCGCTGAACATCGGACAGGTGTACACCACCCTCAACCGGCTCGAACGCGACGGACTGGTCCGGCCACTGCCCGAACACGAGGGCGGGCAGCGGCCGTACGAGATCACCGACGCCGGGCGGGCCGACCTGGCGCTCTGGTTCGCCACCCCGATCAGCCGCGCCGACCGCCCGCGCGACGAGTTGTCGATCAAGCTGGCCCTGGCGATGACCACACCCGGGGTGGACGTGCGGGCCGTGGTGCAGACCCAACGCAGCGCCACCATGCGCACCCTGCAGGAGCTGACCCGGCTGAAGTACGCCAGCGACAAGCCGGAGGACCTGCCGTGGCGGCTGGTGCTGGACGCGATGGTGTTCCAGGCCGAAGCGGAGATCCGCTGGCTGGACCACTGCGAGACGAGCCTGGTGCGCTACCGTCCCGCCGCATCGGCCGGTGGCGTCGCACGCGCCGGCGCCGAGCACGCGCACGAGCACACCGACCAGGAGATCCACCGGTGATCGAGGTGGGTCGACCCGTACTCGACCTGCGCGACGTGCACCGCACCCACGGCGGCGGCGAGGCCGCGGTGCACGCGTTACGCGGGGTGAGTCTGAGCGTGGCGCCGGGCGAACTGGTCGCCGTGATGGGCCCCTCGGGCTCCGGCAAGTCGACCCTGCTCACGCTCGCCGGTGGACTCGACCGCCCCACCGCCGGTGAGGTGCTGGTCGAGGGAGAGTCGCTGGGCGCGCTCGACCGGCAGGAACTGGCCCGGCTGCGCCGCCGCCGGATCGGTTACGTATTCCAGAACCTCAATCTGCTGGGCAGCCTCACCGCCGCCGAGAACGTGGCGCTGCCGTTGGAACTGGACGGGGTGGGGGTGCGGGCGGCCCGCCGGGCGGCCATGGTCGCGCTGGAGGAGGTCGGCCTGACCGGGCTGGGCGGACGCTTCCCCGACCAGATGTCCGGCGGCCAGCAGCAGCGGGTGGCGATCGCCCGGGCGCTGGTCGGCGAACGCCGGCTGGTGCTGGCCGACGAGCCGACCGGCGCCCTGGACTCGCAGACCGGGGAGGCGGTACTGCATCTGCTGCGCCGCCGGGTCGACGCGGGCGCGGCCGGGGTGCTGGTCACCCACGAGGCGCGGCACGCCGGCTGGGCCGACCGGGTGGTGTTCCTCCGGGACGGGGTGATGGTCGACGCGACCGTGCCCCTGCCCAGCGTCGAGCAACTGCTCTCCGGCAGCGGCCGGTGAGGCCGGGGCCCTCACCGGCGAAGCCGGCGACAGGCGAAAACCGCGGAGGCGGCCTCGCCGCCGGGCCGGCGACGCGCCCCATGTCCGCCGACGACACTGCGGGTCCGACCGCGTTCCGGCCCCGGGGCAGGTTCGCCGAGACGGTCGGCTCCTGGCGCGCCGCGCTGCGCATCGCCCGGCGGGAGGCGCGTCGGGCCCGCCGCCGCACCGCGCTGGTGCTGGCGATGATCGCCCTGCCGGTGCTGGCGTTGACCTTCGCCGCGGTCAGCTACGACATGTCCGAGCTCACCCACGCCGAACGCGTCGGTCAGCGGATCGGCAACGCCGACGCGGAACTGCGCTGGACCGTCGACAACCCAATCGTGCAGGACATCTGGGGCGATGAGGCATTCGACGCCGGCGGGGAGCGGCGGGAGCGCACCCGCCCGGCGCGGGCCGAGGAAGTCCTCGCCCTGCTTCCGCCCGGCAGCCGGGTCGCCTCCGTCGAGTGGACGCAGTTCGAGGCGCGGGTCGGTGACCAGCTGGAGTCCTATTCGGCCCGGATACTGGACCTGACCGACCCGCTCGCCCGCTCGACGGTCCGGCTGCGCGCCGGGCGGGTGCCGGCCGCCGCGACCGAGATCGCCGTCACCGCGCCGGCACTGCGTGGGCTCGGGGTGCCGCTCGGCGACCAGGTCGTCCTGGCCGACGGCTCACGCTGGTACACCGTTGTCGGCGTGGTCGAGTTCCCCGACGAGCTTCGCGAGGTGATCGCGGTGCACCCGGGTGGGGTGCCGGCCGGCGAGCTCGGGCCGAGCCTCTGGCTGGCGGACCTGCCGGGCCCGGTGGACGCGGCACTGGTCCGCCGGCTCAACGCGCGCGGCGTCACGGTGACCACCCGCGGCCCGGCACCGGGCACCACGGAGATCGGCGCGGACGACGGCCTGCCGCTGTCGGTGCACGACGCCGAGGAGGCCGGCAGCGCGGTGCTCGTGGTCGGCCTCGGCCTGCTGGAGGTGGTGCTGCTGGTGGGGCCGGCCTTCGCGGTCGGCGTACGACGCCGCCGCCGGGACCTCGCGCTGGTCGCGGTGGCCGGTGGTGACGCGGTCCACCTACGCCGCATCGTGCTCGCCGACGGGGTGGTGCTGGGCTTCGCCGGCGCCGCGGCCGGTCTGCTGCTCGGCGTGGCCGCCGCGTTCGCGGCCCAGCCGCTGCTGGAGGAGAACGTCTACGGGCACCGCTCCGGCGGGTACCGCGTTTTCCCCACGGCGTTGGCGGCGATCGCGGCGGTGGCCGTGCTGGCGGGGGTGCTGGCCGCCCTGGTGCCGGCCTGGACGGCCGCCCGGCAGGACGTCGTCGCGGGTCTGGCCGGCCGGCGCACCGTGCCGCCGCACCGGCGACGCTGGCCGCTGCTCGGTCTGGCGCTGACCGCCGTGGGCACCGGCACGGCCGCGCTCGGCGCGCAACACAGCAGCGCCCTGGTGGTGCTGACCGGGATCGTGCTGGGCGAGCTGGGTCTGGTCTTCACCACCCCCACCCTGGTCGCCTGGCTGGCGCGCGCCGGCCCGGCGCTGCCGCTGGCCCCCCGGATCGCGCTGCGCGACGCCAGCCGGAACCGCTCCTCCACCGCCCCCGCGGTCTCCGCCATCATGGCCGCGGTCGCCGGCTGCGTCGCCATCGGCGTCTGGGTGGCCAGCGACGAGGCCCGCGCCAGGGCGCAGTGGCGGCCCGGGATACCTCCCGGTCACGTGATGTTGCTACCCACCCGGGAGGACGAGCTGCCGCCACTGCCGGCGGTCACCGAGCGGATCCGCCACGTGCTGGCCGCCGACTCGGTCGCCCGGATCGACCGGCCGGTGTGCGCCCCACCTGTCCGGGACGACGAGTGGTGCAGCGTCGTCGCCGTGCTGCCACCCCACCAGCTCTGCCCGTTTGAGCCCGAGATGGTCCGCTCGGTCGAGGCACGCCGGCAGGCACTGGCCGATGCCCGCTGCCGGCCACCGGCGCACGACCCGTCGGGTTACCACCTGCCGGTCGTGGTGACCGACGGGTCGGCGCTGCCCGCTCTCACCGACGCGCCGCCGGAGGAGGTGGCCCGGGCGAGCGCCGTGCTGCGGGCCGGTGGCGCGGTGGTGACCGACCCGCGCTACCTGCACGAGGGCCGGGTGACGGTGACGATGACCCGCAACAACGGCGGCTCCGAGCCGCCGGCGGTGACCACCGCGGCGGTTCCCGGGTACGTGCTGCGCGGCGGCCTGCCGGTGGACCATCTGGCGCTGTCGGCCCCGCTCGCCGGGCGGCTCGGCTTGGCCGTCGTCCCCGAGGGGTACGCGGTGGCGACCGGCACCGCACCGACCGACGCCCAGCAGCGGCGGCTCGTCGCCGAGCTGCGTCCACTGGCGCACCTGATGGCGATGGTCGAGGCGGAGGCACCCGAGCCGCGCCGGCAGCCGCTGCTGGTGCTGCTGGCGGTGGCGGCCGGCATGATCACCGTGGGGGCCGCCGGGGTGGCCACCGGGCTCGCCGCCGCCGAGGGACGGCGGGACCTGTCCACCCTGGCCGCCGTCGGGGCGAGCCCGGGGGTACGCCGGGTGCTCTCGGTGTGCCAGGCCGGGGTGATCGCCGGGCTCGGCTCGGTGCTGGGCATCGGGGCCGGTCTCGGGTCCGCGGCGGTCATCCTGACCTCGGTCAACCGGCAGCTCACCGACGCGTGGCCGGTGCAGACGCCGTACCCGATCATGGTGCCCTGGGTGACCCTGGGCGTGCTGGTGGTGGTGCCGTTGCTGGCCATGGCCGGCGCGGGCCTGTTCACCCGTTCCCGGTTGGCGGTGGAACGCCGGCTGGACTGACTCCCGCCGACCCGCACCTCAGCCGACGCCGCCCTGGACGCCGATCAGGGCGCCGATGGCGTAGGTGGCGCCGGCCGCCGCCGCGCCGAGCAGCAACTGGCGCAGGCCGCCGAGCCACCAGGGCCGGTTGGTGAACCGGGCGACGACCGCCCCGGCCGCGAAGAGCCCCACCCCGCCGACGGCGAGCGCCAGCCAGAGGCTGGTGAAACCGAGCAGGTAGGTCGCCAGCGGCACCAGGGCCCCGACCGAGAAACACAGCAGCGACGAGACCGCCGCCGCCCACGGGCTGGGCTGCTCGTCGGGGTCGACCCCCAACTCCTCCCGGACGTGCACCCGCAGGGCCTCCTCCGGGTTGCGGCGGACCGCGTCGGCGACCTGCGTCGCCAGGTCCCGCGGCAGGCCCCGGGCGACCCATGCCTCGGCCAACTCCCGGGCCTCCGCCTCGGGGTGCCGTTCCAGCTCGCGGCGTTCCTTGGCCACCTCGGCGGCGACCTGCTCGTTGGCCGAACGGACGCTGGTGTACTCGCCCAGCCCCATCGAGATCGCGCCGGCGACCAGACCGGCGGTGCCGGTGAGGACGATGCTGCGCGGCGAGACGCCGCCACCGCCGACGCCGGCGATCAGGGCGATGTTGGTGACCAGTCCGTCCATCGCGCCGAACACGGCCGGCCGCAGCCAGCCACCGGAGACGTCGGCGTGGTGCGCCTCGCGCAGCGCGGCAGGAGTCTCGGCGGTCACGGCAGGGTCAGGATCTCGTAGCCGTCGTCGGTCACGACGATCGTGTGCTCGAACTGCGCCGTCCACCTGCGGTCCTTGGTGACCACCGTCCAGCCGTCGTCCCACATGTCGTACTGGTGGGTGCCGAGGGTGATCATCGGCTCGATGGTGAAGGTCATCCCGGGTTCCATCACGTCGGTGGGACGAGGGCTGTCGTAGTGCGGCACGTAGAGGCCGCTGTGGAACGCCTCGCCGATGCCGTGGCCGGTGAAGTCACGGACCACGCCGTAGCCGAACCGCCGGGCGTACGACTCGATGACCCGGCCGATCACGTTGATCTGGCGGCCCGGGGCGACGGCCTTGATGCCGCGCATCATCGCCTCGTGGGTCCGCTCGACCAGCAGCCGGGCCTCCTCGCTCACCTCGCCCACGCAGAACGTGGCGTCGGTGTCCCCGTGCACACCGCCGATGTACGCGGTGACGTCGACGTTGATGATGTCGCCGTCCTGCAGCACGGTGGAGTCCGGGATGCCGTGGCAGATCACCTCGTTCAGGCTGGTGCAGCAGGACTTCGGGAAGCCCTTGTAGCCCAGCGTCGACGGGTACGCCCCATGGTCGACCAGGAACTCGTGCACCACCCGGTCGATCTCGTCGGTGGTCACCCCGGGCTTGCAGTGCTCGCCGGCCAGCTGGATCGCCTGTGCGGCGAGCCGACCGGCGATCCGCATCTTCTCGATGGTCTCCGGGGTCTGCACGTGCGAGCCGCGCCACTGGCGGGGGTGCGGCTTCCCCACGTACTCCGGTCGGACGATGTGGGCGGGCACCGCTCGCCGCGGGGAGAGCGTGCCGGGGGTCAGCGGCGCACGGACAGTCATGACCACAAGCCTATCGCCGGGGCCGGGGTGATCCCCGCCACGCACCCGTACGCCCGGCTTGTTGCCGCGGCAACGACGCTGTGCCATTGTGGCTGGCGTGGATCAACGGGGTGCACCTCCAGTCTTCTCCGCGAGCGCGGAGCTCGACGGTGCGCACCTGCGCGTGGTGGTGACCGGTGAGGTCGACATGGCGACCGCCGACACGATGCTGCAGACCGTGCTCCGGGAGCCGGCCGAGCGGGTCACCCTCGACCTGCGCCGGGTGACGTTCTTCGACTCGGCCGCCATCCACGCGGTGGTCCGGCTCGCCGACCGCCTGCCGGAACGGCTCGCCGTGCTGCCGTCACGCCAGGTGACCCGGGTGCTGGAGATCTCCGGCCTGGCCGAGCAGCCCTGGCTGCGTCGGGACTGACCACCGCGCCCGTCGGGTGCCGCGGCGGTCGGGCTCAGTCCCGCAGCCGCCGGCGCGGCGTCACCGCCGGCGTCCCGACCGATGACGCCGGTGGGAGGACGGGCGGTCAGAAGACGGGCAGGCCGTCGATGCTGGCGCTGTTCTTCCTGGCCCGGTAGTCGGCCAGGTCGTCCTCCGTCCTGCGGGTGCCCCACTGCACCAGCAGGTCACGGTCACCCCGGTAGTCCAGCAACGGGACGCCGTAGCCGCAGGAGTCGCTGACCCGATCGACGTCCACGGTGACCACCGACCGGACGGCGTGCGGGTCCGGCGGGTCGGGGAAATCGGCCAGCCGCGCGGCGAAGCGCGGGTCGGTGCGCGGGGTTACCTCGCCCCGGCCGTGCAGGCGGACGATCTTCGGCGGGCCGGTGAAGGCGCAGAACATCACCGTGATCCGGCCGTTGTCCCGCAGGTGGGCGAGGGTCTCCGCGCCGCTGCCGTGCCAGTCCAGCCAGGCCACCCGGTGCGGACCGAGGACGGCGAAGGTGCCGCGCATGCCCTTGGGCGAGACGTTCACGTGCCCACCCGGCCCCGAGGGTGCGGTGGCGACGAAGAAGACCGCCTGTTCCTCGATGAAGCCGCGTAGCCGGTCGTCGATCTCCGGGTAGACCTTCCCCATGCCGGCATCCTCGCACCGGCACCGGCCGGCTGGGACACCCTTTACCACCAGGCGGGACGACTCACAGCGGCGTCACGTACGCGCCGGTGATGCCCCCGTCCACCACGAACTGCGCGGCCGTCATGAACGACGCGTCGTCGCTGGCCAGGAAGGCCACCGCGGCGGCGATCTCCGCCGGGTCGCCGAACCGGCCCATCGGCACGTGCACCAGCCGACGGGCGGCGCGTTCCGGATCGGCCGCGAACAACTCCCGCAGCAGCGGGGTGGCCACCGGGCCGGGACACAGCGCGTTGACCCGGATGCCCTCCCGGGCGAACTGCACGCCCAACTCCCGGGTCATCGCCAACACCCCGCCCTTGCTCGCCGTGTACGCGATCTGCGAGGTCGCCGCCCCCATCAACGCCACGAACGAGGCGGTGTTGATGATCGAACCCTTACCCTGCCGGCGCATGTGCGGAATGACGTACTTGCAGCAGAGGTAGACGCTGGTGGTGTTGACCCGCAGCACCCGCTCCCAGGCGTCCAGGCCGGTCTCCAGGATCGAGTCGTCCTCCGGCGGGGAGATGCCGGCGTTGTTGAAGGCCACGTCGATCCGGCCGTGCCGCGCGGCCACCCCGTCGAACAGTTCCCGCACCGCCGTCTCGTCGGCCACGTCACAGGCGACGAACTCGCCGGCGACCTCCTCGGCGGCCCGCCCACCGGCCTCGGCGTCGACATCGACGCAGACCACCCGTGCCCCCTCGGCGGCGAAGCGGCGTACGGTCGCCAGCCCGATCCCGCTGCCCGCCCCGGTCACCACCGCGACCCGGTCCGTCAGTCGACCCTGCATCGTGTTCACTCCTCGGTGCTGATGAAGACGTTCTTCACGTCGGTGAAGGCGTGCAGGGCGTCCGGGCCCAGCTCGCGACCGAGCCCGGAGCGTTTCATCCCGCCGAACGGCGTCCAGTAACGCACCGAGGAGTGCGAGTTGACGCTGAGGTTGCCCGTCTGGACCGCCCGGGCCATCCGCAGCGCCCGGCCCACGTCCCGGGTCCAGATCGAACCGGAGAGGCCGTACTCGGTGTCGTTGGCCAGCCGGACTGCGTCGGCCTCGTCGTCGAACGGCAGCACCGACACCACCGGCCCGAAGATCTCCTCCCGCCAGTGCCGGTCGGCCGGTGACCCGGCGAGCAGCACGGTCGGGGCGTACCAGAAGCCCGGGCCGTCGGGGCGGGAGCCGGTGAAGGCCACCTTCGTCCCGTCGACGTACCCGGCGACCCGGTCCCGGTGGGCGGCGGAGATCAGCGGCCCCATCTCGGTGGTCTCCGCGGCCGGGTCGCCGACCCGGAAGTCGCGTACGGCCGGTTCGAGCAGTTCCAGGAAGCGGTCGTACACCGGGCGCTGGACCAGGATCCGGGAGCGGGCGCAGCAGTCCTGGCCGGCGTTGTCGAAGACCGCGGCCGGCGCGGAGGCCGCCGCCTGCTCCAGGTCGGCGTCGGCGAAGACCAGGTTCGCGCTCTTGCCGCCCAACTCCAGGGTGACCCGCTTCACCTGGGCGGCGCAGCCGGCCATGATCCGGGTACCGACCTCGGTGGAACCGGTGAAGCAGATCTTGCGTACGGCCGGGTGGGTGACGAACCGCTCCCCCACCACGCTCCCGGAGCCGGGCAGCACGGTGAACACGTTCTCCGGCAGGCCCGCCTCGCGCGCCAGCTCGGCCAGGCGCAGCGCGGTCAGCGGGGTCAGCTCGGCGGGCTTGAGGACCACGGTGTTCCCGGCGGCGAGCGCCGGCGCGAAGCCCCAGCCGGCGATCGGCATCGGGAAGTTCCACGGCACGATCACCCCGACCACGCCGAGCGGCTCGTGGAAGGTGACGTCCCAGCCGCCGGGCACCGGGATCTGCCGCCCGGTCAGCCGCTCCGGCGCTCCGGCGTAGTAGTCGAGCACGTCGCGCACGTTGCCCGCCTCCCAGCGGGCGTTGCCGATGGTGTGCCCGGCGTTGCGCACCTCGAGTTGCGCCAGTTCCTCCTGGTGCGCGTCGACCACCGCGGCGAAGCGCCGCAGCAGCCGCGCCCGGTCTCCCGGCGCGACCGCCCGCCACGACTCGTACGCGGCAGCCGCCCGCCCGATCGCCGCGTCGACCTGCTCCCGGGTCGTCGCCGGCACCTGCGCCACCGGCCGGCCGGTGGCCGGGTTGATCACTTCAGAGGCGTTCGAAGCCACGGCGCAGCTCCCAGTCGGTCACGGCGGCGTCGAAGGCGGCGAGCTCGACGCGGGCCTGGTTGGCGTAGTGCGCGACCACCTCGTCGCCGAACGCGTCCCGGGCGACCGCCGAGTTCTCCCACCCGGTGAGCGCGTCGCGCAGCGTGCCCGGCACCCGCTGCGCCGCCGCGTCGTCGTACGCGTTGCCGGTGCACTCCTCGCCCAGCTCCAGCTCGCGCTCGACGCCGTGCACCGCCGCGGCAACCAGCGCGGCGATGGCCAGGTAGGGGTTGACGTCCGCGCCGGGCACCCGGTTCTCCACCCGCATGCCCTGCCCGTGCCCGACCACCCGCAGCGCGCAGGTGCGGTTGTCGACCCCCCAGCGCAGCGCCGTCGGGGCGAACGAGCCGGGCTGGTAGCGCTTGTAGGAGTTGACGTTCGGGGCGAAGAAGAGGCTCAGCTCCCGCATGGTCGCGAGCATCCCGGCCAGCACCCGCTGCCCGGTGACGCTCAGCCGGGCGGGGCCGTCGCCCAGCATCGCCGAGGCGCCGGAGGCGTCGCGCAGCGAGAAGTGGATGTGGCAGGAGTTGCCCTCCCGCTCGTTCGGCTTGGCCATGAAGGTGATCGACATGGCCTCCTGGGCGGCGATCTCCTTGGCCCCGTTCTTGTAGATGACGTGGTGGTCGGCACAGGTCAGCGCCGTGTCGTAGCGGAACGCGATCTCGTGCTGGCCGAGGTTGCACTCGCCCTTGGCGCTCTCCGGCGTGAGCCCCGCACCGGCCATCGCGGTCCGGATGCGGCGCAGCAGCGGCTCCACCCGGGCGGTGCCGAGCAGCGAGTAGTCCACGTTGTACTGGTTGGCCGGGGTGAGGTCGCGGTAGCCGCGCTGCCAGGCGTCCTCGTACGAGTCGCGGTAGAGGACGAACTCCAGCTCGGTGCCGGCGTACGCGGTCAGCCCGTGGGCGGCCAGCCGGTCGAGCTGCCGGCGCAGGATCTGCCGGGGCGAGGCGGCCACCGGGCCGGAGCCGTCCAGCCACTCCAGGTCGGCCAGGAGCAGGGCCGTCCCCGGCTGCCAGGGCACCCGGCGCAGGGTGACCAGGTCGGGGCGCATCGCGAAGTCGCCGTAGCCGCGCTCCCAGCTCGACATCGCGTACCCGTCGACGGTGTTCATGTCGACGTCCACGGCGAGCAGGTAGTTGCAGCCCTCGCTGCCGTGCGCGACCACCTGGTCGAGGAAGTACGGGGCGTGGAACCGTTTGCCCTGCAACCGGCCCTGCATGTCGACCAGGGCGAGCACCACGGTGTCGATCTCGCCCTCGGCGACGGCGACCCGGAGCTGTTCCAGCGTGAGCGGAGCTTTCCTCATCGGCTCGCCTCCATCACCAAGGTCTACTCGCTGACGCGATCATCGTCAATGGTCGGGCCCCGGCGGGCCGGGCCCGACGTCGCCTTCGTGGTCAGGCCGGCTTGTCGGCCGGCGTGCCGTCCATGGTGCGTTGCGCCGGCAGTTCGACGGTACGGCGCGGACCGGTGAACCACTTCCGCGCCGAGGCGTACCACCAGACGCCGACGCCGAGCAGCACCCCGCCGACGGCGATCGGCGCGTAGTTCACCGCCGACCAGCTGAAGTCGGCGTTACCGGGCACCCCGGCGGGCACGATGGGCAGCAGGAAGTAGACCGAGATGACGGCGATCTCGATGACCGCGATCCAGCCGAGCAGCTTGTACCTCCGGCCCAGCGTCCACGGCCCGGGCTGGAACCGGTCCCCCATCCGCAGCCGCAGCGCGATCGGGATGATGAAGGACAGGTAGAGCCCGATCACCGCGACGGAGACCACGGCGTAGAAGGCGACCGGGATGCCGTCCGGGCTCGCGTAGAGGGCGGGCAGGGTGAGCACCAGGCCCGCCACGGTGGCGCCGATGATCGCGTTGACCGGGGTGCCGTTGCGGTCGACCCTCGACCAGAGCCGCCAGCCCGGCACGGCCCGGTCCCGGCTGAACGCGTACGCCATCCGCGACATCGACGTCACGCAGCTCATCCCGCAGAAGAACTGGCCGATGGTGGAGATGATGATGACGGTCTTGAAGAAGAACGGGGTCAGCGCGGTCTCGAAGATCGCCCCGGAGAAGCCGCCGGCGGAGTTGACCGCGTCCACGTCGGTGGCGGCGAAGAGGAAGGCCAGCAGCAGGATCCACCCGCCGATCGCGGAATAGAAGATCGACCGCCAGAGGCCCTGGGCGGCGGCTTTCGACGCGCCCCGGGTCTCCTCGGAGACGTGCGCGCAGGCGTCGAAGCCGGTGATCGTGTACTGGGTGAGCAGGAAACCCAGCGGCAGCACGTAGAACCAGAACGTCAGCCCGCCGGTGTCGCCGTCGCCGAAGCCCGAGTTGTTGAACCGCTCGGTGAAGACGAACCGGAAGCTCTGGTGGTCGTCCGGGACCAGCAGCAGGATGGCCACCACGGCGGCCGCGCCGGCCACGTGCCACCAGACCGAGATGTTCTGCAGCACGTCGATGACCCGGTGCCCGAAGATGTTGATCAGCCCGTGCAGCACCAGGATGATCACGAACAGTCCGAAGGCCTGCCGCAGCGTGCCCTCCCAGCCGTCGAAGAGCGCCGACAACGTGAGGTTGAGGAAGGTCGCGCAGCCGTAGTCCACCGAGGCGGTGACCGCGATCAGGCCGATCAGGTTGAGCCAGCCGGTGAACCAGCCGTGCACCGGACGACCCATCTTCGCCGCCCACCAGTAGATGCCGCCGGCCGTCGGGTACGCCGACACCAGCTCGGCCAGGCAGAAACCGATGATCAGGATGAACAGCGAGACCAGCGGCCAGCCCCAGGAGATGGCGACCGGGCCGCCGTTGTTCCACGCCTGGCCGAACGTGGTGAAGCAACCGGCCAGGATCGAGATGATCGAGAACGAGATGGCGAAGTTGGAGAAGCCGCTCCACTTCCGGTGCAGCTCCTGCTGGTAGCCGAGTTCGGCGAGTCGTCGGGCGTCGTCATCCATCGGTTGCTCACTGGCCGGCGCGGGCGTCGTGGCCACTGCGCACCTCCTCGATGTGGTTTCCCGGTACGAGTGGGTGAAGTGTGATCCCGTCGATCAAGGCGGTCAATACTCAGCCCTGAGGATCTCACGGCCGGCACGGCTAATCGCGTTGCCGCGTGGGCCCGGTCGGGGCATTCTTGAGCCTGTTACCAGGCCCGATCGCGACGGGACCGAAGACCGGGCGCTCGGCAACGTCCGGTCCGCGCGGCGGCGCGGGGCGTCCACCTCTCTCTCACGTACGGCGATCCGCCGTGCCCGACGGACGCCCCTCGCCGCCGCCTTTTCCTCCGACGTGCCGGCCCCGCCGTGTCAGGTGAGCAGCAGGCCGGCCACCCAGAGCGCGGCGACGACCAGCCCGGCCAGGAACTCCACCAGCATGGAAAGCCCGGCCGCCTTGACCGCCTGCACGGTCGCCGGCCAGGCGAGCCGGTTGCTGCCCAGCCGCAGCCGTTCGGCCCCCCACACCCCGCCGACGAAGCCCAGCACCAGGCCGACCACCGGGATGACGAAGAACCCGACCAGCCCCAGCAGCCCGCCGGCGAGCAGCGACGACGTCGGCACCCCGCTGCGGGTGAGCTGACGTCCCGGCCAGGCGTACTTCACCACCGTGCCGCCCGCGGCGACCACGGTCGCCGCGGCGAGCACCGCCCAGCGGCCCGGCCCGGCACCACCGAAGAGTGCCCAGACCAGCACCCCACCCCAGCACAGCGGCAACGCCGGCAGGCCGGGCAGCACCACGCCGGCCAGGCCAGCCAGGATGGCCAGCGCCGCCACCACCGACACCACGGACTGCGAGTCCGTCAGCTCCATCGGCCACCTCCGCGTCGTCGCAGACCAGGGCGCAGCCGAGGTACACCGGCCGTCGTCTGCTCCCGGCGAACCGTACCCCGGTCAGGTCGCCGCCTCGCCGCGCAGCCGCTCGGTGATCTGGGCCGCGGGCACCGGCGGGCTGAACCAGATGCCCTGCCCGGTGTCGCAACGCAGCGCCCGCAGTCGGTCGACCTGCGCTCGGGTCTCCACCGCCTCGGCGGTCACCCCCAACTCCAGGGCGTGCGCCAGCCGCACCAGCGCGTCGACGATGCGCTCGTCACGGTGGTCGGTGGGACCGTCCACGCCGTCGACGCGGATGCCCTCCACGAACGGCCCGGCCAGCTTCAGGCAGTGGATCGGCAGGCGACGCAGGTACGCCAGGTTCGAGTACCCGGTGCCGAAGTCGTCGATGGCCAACCGGACGCCCAGCTCGGCCAGCCGGTGCAGCGAGCGCAGCGGTTCCCCCGCCGTGCCCATCACGGCACTCTCGGTCAACTCCAGCTGCAACAACTCGGCCGGCAGGCCGCTGCGGCGCAGCATCTCCGCCACGATGTCCACGACCGCCGGGTCGTCGGCCTGCCGGGCGGCCAGGTTGACGCTCATCACCAGTCGCCGGCCGGGGAACTCGCGGTGCCAGGCGCGGGCGTCCCGGCATGCCTGGCCGAGCACCCACTCGCCGAGGCGGACGATCAGCCCGCTCTCCTCGGCCAGCCCGATGAACCGGTCCGGGCCGATCATGCCCAGCTCGGGATGGCGCCAACGGACCAGCGCCTCCACCGCCTGCATCCGCCCGTCGAGCAGCGAGACGATCGGCTGGTAGTGCAGCACGAACTCGCCGCGCTCCAGGGCGGCGGGCAGCCCGGCGGCGAGCGCCGAACGGGCGATGTCGGCGGCGCTGCGCTCCGGGTCGTACACGGCCCACCGGCCACGTCCCTCCGCCTTGGCCCAGTACAGGGTGGTGTCGGCGGCCTTCATCAGCTCGGAGACGCTGGTCTCCCCGGCCGGGCACTCCACCACGCCGATACTGGCGGTGACGGCGAGCTGCTGTTCGCCGATGAGCACCGGGGCGGAGACCGCCGCCAGGGCCAGTTCGGCGACGCCGACCGCGTCGTCGATCCCCCCACCGGAGTCGACCAGGATGACGAACTCGTCGCCGCCCATCCGGGCGACCAGGTGCCCCTGCCCGGCCACGCAGTCGGCCAACCGGCGGGCGATGGTGACGAGCAGCCGGTCCCCCAGGTCGTGCCCGAGGCTGTCGTTGACCGCCTTGAACCCGTCCAGGTCGAGGAAGCAGACGCCGATCCGCTGCTCCTGGTCGGCCTCGGCGAAGATCCGTCCGAGTGTCTCGAAGAAGAGCGTCCGGTTGGGCAGGCCGGTCAGCGGATCGTGCAGCGCCTGGAAGCGCAGCCGCTGCTGGAGTTCGTACCGCTCGGTGATGTCCTCCACCATCGCGACGGTGAACCGGGGCCGGCCGTCGTCGTGGCGGATCAACGAGACGGCCAGGTCGGTCCAGACCACGCTGCCGTCCTTGCGGTAGTAGCGCTTCTCCACCCGGACGCTGTCGTGCTTACCCTCGATCAGCTCCTGGTAGAGCTCCCACATGCCGGCGGCATCGTCGGGGTGGAACAGCTCCGCCACGTTGATCTGCCGCAGCTCCTCGATGGAGTAGCCGAGCATGTCCGCGAAGGGCTGGTTGACGTCGAGGATCGCACCGTCGATGCCGGCGATGCCGATCCCGATGGCCGCCCCGGTGAAGACCGCCCGGAAGCGTGCTTCGCTGTCCCGCAGCGCCCGCTCCACGGCGTCGCGGGCCTGCCAGGCGGAGCGCGAGATCCGCTCCTGCTGGCTGAACGTCCGGTCGCGCAGGGCGCGGGCGAACCCGGCCGCGAGCGCGCCCTGCACGGCCGCGATCCGTGCGCCGGTCGTCGCCGCGTCGCAGTCGGGCAGCACCCGGGCCAGGAACCGGTCGCCGAGGGCGCGCACCGTCCAGTCCAGCACCCGGGGCTCGGTCAGGTGCGCCTCCACCAGCGCCCGGCCCACCTCCTCGGCCGGGGTGGCGGAGAACTCGTCGGCCAGCACCGCCCGGGCCAGCCGTACGGTGTGCCCGAGCAGCAGCCGCTCGGTTTCGTCCGCGCTCAGGGGCACGAAACCGAGCCGCCGCGCCGCCCGGGCCCACTCGACGGCGTACTCCCGGGCGCCGGTGCGGCTGTGGTCGCCCCCGCCGGTGTCCGGATCGGCGGCCATGTCGGCTCAGCCGGCGCGGTCGTACCGGGCGACGGCGCCGAACGCCCCGAAGCGCTCGGGGTGCTCGTCCACGTCGGCGGGCGAGTCCGGCCGCCACAGCGGCATGTGCACCACGCCCGGCTCCAGGATCGTCCAGTCGCCGAAGAAGCCGGTGATCTCGGCCCGCGACCGTAGGGTGATCTCGGTGTCGGTACGCGCCGACAGCCGCTGCGCGTCGAGCATCTCCTGCGGCTGGTCCTCGTAGGTGGAGTGCGAGATGACCAGGAAGCTGCCGGGTGCGGCGGCGGCGCGCAGGGTGGCCAGGACGTCGGCCGGCCGGTCGGCGTCCGCAACGAAGTGGACCACTCCGGCGAGGAGGATGCCAACCGGCCGGTCGAAGTCGATCAGGCCACTGGCCCGGGCCAGGTACAGGATCAGCTTCGGCTCCCGCAGGTCGGCCCGGATGGCGGTGGCCCGGTCGTTGCCGGCGAGCAGTTCGTGGCTGTGCGCCACCGCCACCGGGTCGATGTCGACATAGACGATCCGCGCCTCGGGGTTGGCAACCTGGGCCACCTCGTGCACGTTGCCGACGGTCGGGATGCCGGAGCCGATGTCGAGGAACTGGTCGATACCGGCGTCGAGCAGCACCCGCACGGCCCGGCGCAGGAACTCCCGGCCCGCCCGCATGGTGGCGGCGAGGTTCGGGGTCATGCTGGCGATCTGCTCGGCGAGTTGGCGGTCGATCTCGAAGTTGTGCGCGCCGCCCAGGAAGTAGTCGTAGACCCGCGCCGCGCTCGGCCGGCTCAGGTCGATCTCGGCGGGAAGTCCGTCCGGCATCTGCATCTGCCTCGCCCCAGTTCGTCGCCGTGGTGCGGGAGGACAACCGGTGCCGGGCGCGCGGGGCACGCGGAGGCGACACCGGCCGACCCGCGAATCGTGTGGTGCTGACCACTCTAGGCCGGCTCAGCGAGAGACGGGAATCCACTGTGGCCTGCGGCGGGTGGCGGCGCACTGCCGTACGACCGGCACCGCGCCGGTCACCGGCGGTGACGATCCGGGGTGGACCCGGAGCGTGCACCGGGTCAGTTGGCGGCCTCCAGCAGCATCGAGATGCCCTGCCCGACGCCGACGCACATGGTGGCCAGCGCCCGCCGACCGCCCCGACGGCGCAACTCCAGCGCGGCGGTGAGCGCCAGCCGGGCGCCGCTGGCCCCCAGCGGGTGGCCCAGCGCGATCGCCCCGCCGTTGGGGTTGACGTGCTCGGCGTCCTCCGGCAGACCCAGTTCGCGCAGGACCGCGACCGCCTGCGCGGCGAACGCCTCGTTGAGCTCCAGCACGTCGATGTCGGTCAGGCCGACGCCGAGCCGGTCGAGCAGCCGGCGGGTGGCCGGCACCGGACCGATGCCCATGATCCGGGGCGGTACGCCGGCCGCCGCCGCACCGCTGATCCGGGCCAGCGGGGTGAGGTCGTACCGGGCGACCGCCGCCGCGGAGGCCACCAGCAGGGCGACCGCGCCGTCGTTGACCCCGGAGGAGTTGCCGGCGGTGACCGTGCCGCCCGCCCGGAACGGGGTGGGCAGCGCGGCGAGCTTCTCCAGCGAGGTTTCCCGGGGGTGCTCGTCGACCTCGACCAGCTTCGTCTCCCGGCGGCCGATCGGCACGGTCACCGGCACGATCTCCTCGGCGAGGCGGCCGTCGGCCCGGGCCTCGGCGGCCCGCTGCTGGGAGCGGAGCGCGAACTCGTCCTGGGCGACCCGGTCGACACCGAACTCGGCGGCCACGTTCTCGGCCGTCTCCGGCATCGAGTCGATGCCCCACCCCTGCTCCATCAGCGGGTTGACCAGTCGCCAGCCGATCGTGGTGTCGTACACCTCGGCGCTGCGGGAGAAGGCGGAGGTCGCCTTGGGCAGTACGAACGGCGCGCGGCTCATGCTCTCCACCCCGCCGGCCACCATCAGTTCCGCCTCACCGGCGACGATCGCGCGGGCGGCGGTGGCCAGGGCGTCCAGGCCGGAGCCGCAGAGCCGGTTGACCGTGCTGCCGGGGACCTCCTCGGGCAGCCCGGCCAGCAGCGCCGCCATCCGGGCCACGTTGCGGTTGTCCTCGCCGGCCTGGTTGGCGCAGCCCAGGATCACGTCGTCGACGCGGGCCCAGTCCACCGACGGGTGGCGGGCGACCAGTTCCCGGATGACGTGCGCGGCGAGGTCGTCGGGGCGCACCCCGGCGAGGGCACCGGCGTACCGGCCGATCGGGGTGCGCACTCCGGCCACGAGATATGCCACGGTCATGCTGCTGCGTCCTTCGGGGTGGGAAGGGGCTCAGGTAGCGGCGCCGCCCGGGTGACGGGGGACGCCCGGTGGTCAGGATAGCCAGGCAGGGACCGGATAGGTCGGCGGCAGGTCGCGGCTCGGTTGCCCGCCGTGACCGGCGGTGGCCCGCTCGGTCGGGCCGCCGCGACGGCCGCCGGCTGGGGCCTGGCGACGGCCGGCATCCTGGGACTGACCTGCCGACACCCATCGAGGTGAGTAAGGATCGTCACGGCTCCCGCTCCTTCCGCCCGCTGCTCGGCGGGAGTAGCGTGGGCAGGCGATGACCAACGTCTGGCACCTCACCGTGCGCCTGTACGTCGACCTCCGACGGCAGGCCAGCGGCGTCTGTCCGGCGCAGCCGCTCCCCTGACGCTGCCCGTACCGACCCTCCGACAGACCTTGGACGCATCATCATGGCTTCCGTCCTGCGCAAGATCCCCTTTTCCGTGCAGATCCTGGCCGGCCTCGTGCTCGGCGCGGCACTCGGCTTCCTCGCCCGCGCCAATGATCTGAGCTGGCTCGCCGGCACCCTCGACACCGTCGGCGACCTCTTCGTCCAGTTGCTCAAGCTGGCCGTCCCGCCGCTGGTCTTCACCGCCATCGTGGTCAGCGTGGTGAGCCTGCGCGGCGTCACCAACGCCGCCCGGCTGGCCGGGAAGACCCTGCTCTGGTTCGGCGTCACCGCCCTGATCGCGGTGGGCGTCGGCATCGGCCTCGGCCTGCTCACCAACCCCGGACGTGGGGTGTCGCTGGACACCGCCGCGGCCACCGCGCCGCAGCGCACCGGCTCCTGGACCGACTTCCTCACCGGCATCGTCCCGACCAACCCGGTCGGCGCGTTCGTCGAGAACAACGTCCTGCAGATCGTCTTCCTCGCCCTGGTCGTCGGTGCCGCCGCGCTGCTGGCCGGCGAGGTCGCCGAACCGTTCGTGGCGGTCAACCGCTCGCTGCTGGCGATCGTGCAGAAGGCGCTGTGGTGGGTGATCCGGCTCGCCCCGCTCGGCACGCTCGGCCTGATCGGCAACGCCGTCGCCTCGTACGGCTGGGACCTGCTCGCGCCGCTCGCGACGTTCACCACCGCCGTCTACGTCGGCTGCGCCATCGTGCTCTTCGTCGTCTACCCGGCGCTGCTGGTCACCGCCGGCCGGCTCAACCCGCTGCGTTTCTTCGTCGGTGCCTGGCCGGCCATCCAGCTCGCCTTCGTCTCCCGCTCCTCGGTGGGCACCATGCCGGTGACCCAGCGCTCCGTCGAGCGCCTCGGCGTGCCGCGCGAGTACGCCTCCTTCGCCGTGCCGTTCGGGGCCACCACGAAGATGGACGGCTGCGCCGCGATCTATCCGGCGCTCGCGGCGATCTTCGTGGCGCAGGTCTTCGGGGTGCACCTGGGCGTCACCGACTACCTGCTGATCGCTTTCGTCTCCGTGGTCGGCTCGGCCGCCACCGCCGGCCTGACCGGCGCGATCGTGATGCTGACCCTGACCCTGAGCACGTTGGGTCTGCCGCTGGCCGGCGCCGGCCTGCTGCTGGCGATCGACCCGATCCTCGACATGATCCGGACCGCCACCAACGTGGCCGGGCAGGCCCTCGTGCCGACGATCGTCGCCGCCCGGGAAGGCACCCTCGACCGCGCCGCGTACGACTCGGCCGGTCGGCGTGACCTGATCGACGCCGACGAGCCCGCACGCCCGACCCGGCAGGACGAGCCGGCGCCCGCCCTGGCCTGAGCGCGCCACCGGGATGATTCCGACGTCGGCCCGCCGGTTTGTCCGGTGGGCCGACGCGGTCCCGCTCGCCCTGAGCCGGGACGGCCGCCGCCCCGGTGAGGGGCGGCCCCGCGCGCCGATGAGCGACGGCCGGGGGCGGGCCGTGATCGACTCCTGCTGCGCCACGTGGCGGCGTCCGACGCCACCAACAGCCCCACCTGCGGCAATCGGAGTTGATTACCCCGCCGCGGTGGGTCACCCGGCCAGGTGGGACCAGTGCGCCTCCAGGTCCTGCCAGTGGCCCTGGGCGGCCACCGTACCGGCCTGGAGGACCACCACGTGGTCGGCGCGGACCAGTGCCGCCCGCTTGGACGTGGAGCCGATCACGGTCACCCCGTGCTCGCGCAACGCCGCCCAGAGCGCCAGCTCCGTGGTGACGTCCAGCGCGGACGAGACGTCGTCGGCGACCAGCAGCTCGGTACGCGGCGCCAGCGCCCGGGCCAGCGCCAGCCGCTGCAACTGCCCACCGGACAGCCGGGTCCCCTTGTGCCCGATGAGCAGATCCAGCCCACCACCGGCGGCGGCCAGGTCGTGCTCCAGCTGGGCGGTCGCCACCGCCCCCGCCGCGTCCACCTCGTGGCCGAGGGCGACATTGTCGGCGACCGTGCCGGACAGCACCCGGGGCAACTGCCCCACGTACCCCACCTGCCGCGGACGCAGGAACAACTCCGGTTCGGTGACCGGCTCGTCGTTCCAGCGCAGGGTGCCGGTGTGGTGCACGATCCCGGCGAGCGCCCGCAGCAGCGAGGACTTGCCGGCGCCCACCGGCCCCACGACCAGCACCAACTGCCCCCGCGCCACGGTCAGGTCGACGTCGCGCACGGCCAGCGTGCCGTCGCTGTGCAGCGCGCCGAAGCCGACCAGCTCCAGCCGCCGCAACGGCCGCCGGGCGGGCGGCTCGGGCGCGGGCGCGGTGCCGGCGGCGAGGTCCACCCCGGGCACCGGCGCCGAGTACGACGCGACTCCGCACATCGACACCGTCCGCCGGGTCCACACCTTCGCCGACGGGTAGTGCGACACCAGCGCCGCGGTCGTCCAGGCGAACCAGCGGGCCGCGCCCAGGGTGGAGACCGCCACCAGGGTGCCCCCGGCGGAGAGCCCACCGGCCAGGTAGAGCGCCCAGGCCCCGATGGGCAGCAGTCCGCTGGCCATCGCCGGGGTGGACCGGGCCCACACCTGCATGGTGATCTCCCGGCGCTGCCGGTCGCTGCGCACCACGTCCAGCCGGGCGAGGTGGTCCAGCACCGGACGGGTCGCCCCGGCCAGCTTCACGGTGCGCGCGGCCGACAGCGACGACACCAGCGCGGTGGCGAACGCGGCCCGGGCCTTGACTGTGCCCCGGGCGGAGCGTTCCAGGCGCGGACCGAACAGGGTCGCGGCCAGCCCGGAGACCACCATCGTGCCGACGAAGAACAGTCCCGGCACGATGCTGCCGGTCACCACCGTCATGCTCACCAGCAGCGTCACCGCGATGAACTGGTCCATCAGGTTGTCGGCCAGCTGCACCACCCGTTCGGTGTCGCCGCCCTGGGCCACCACCTCGGCGGGGGTGTGGCCGCTGACCCGGCGTGGGCCGGTCTGGCCGTGCACCAGCCGCAGGCTGATCCGCAGCATCTGCCGCACCCACCACTGCGGGAACCACGCGTTGGTCAGGTAGGGCATCGGCAGCACCAGCAGCAGCGCGGCGGCGATGCCGAGCGCCGGCAGCCAGGGGCTGCCGCCGTCGACCACGTCCGCCCAGAGCCAGGGCAGCACCGAGCCGTCCACGCCGATCAGCACCATGACGGTGAACAGGCCGACCGAGACCAGCCCGTAGCGCGGGTCGTTCAGGCTCAGCCGCAGGATCTCCCGCATGGTCCGCGCGGGCGGTCGCGGCGGCAGCGGCGGCGGGTCGCCCTTCGGTACGACCACCGGCGGCGGTGCCGCAGCCGGCGCGACGACCTCCGGCTCGGCGTCCCACTGCCCCACCGGCGCCGGCAGCAGATCCAGTCCGCCGCGGGGCGCGCCCGCCCCGGCGTACGCGCCGGCGTGGCTGGTGGCGAGCAGCTCGGCGAAACGGGCCGACTCGCGCAGCGGACCGGCCTCCAGCACCGCGCCGTCGGCCATCACCACCACCTCGTCACAGCGGCGCACCGAGGAGAGCCGGTGGGCGATGACGATGCCGATCCGGTCGGTGAGCAGCCGCTCGGTGGCCTCGCGTACCCGGTGCTCGGTGACCGGGTCGAGCCGGGCGGTGGCCTCGTCGAGGATCACCACGTGCGGGTCGCGGACCAGGATCCGGGCGAACGCCACCAGCTGCTCCTGGCCGGCGGAGAGCACGTGCCCGCCGTCACCGAGCCGGGTGTCCAGCCCGTCGGGCAGCTCGGCGATCCAGCCGTCCAGCCCCAGCTCCGCCAGCGCCCGGCCGGCGTCGTCGAGCAGGTCGGGGTCGAAGAGGGCGACGTTCTCGGCGAGGGTGCCGGCAAGGATCTCGGTGCGTTGCGGCACCACGGCGATCCACTGACGCAGCCGCTCGACGTCGAGGTCGGTCAGGTCGGTGTCGCCGAGGAAGATTGTCCCGCGCGGCACGTCCACCGCCCGGGTGAGCACCTTCGCCAACGTCGACTTGCCCGAACCGGTCCGCCCGACCAGCGCGTACGACCGGCCGCGGACGAAGCTGAGCCGGACGTCGCGCAGCGCCGGGCCGCGCCGGGCGTCGCCGCTGGACGGGTAGCGGAAGGTGAGGCCCCGTACGGTCAGGTCGCCGTCGGTCGGGCTCGCCCCGCCGGAGGGTTCCTGCCGGGCGTCGGAGAGCAGCTGCACCCGGTCCCAGGCGCCGAGTGCGTACTGCACCTGCGGCACCCAGCGGGCGAGGTGCTCGGTGGTGGCCCCGAAGGCGATGGCGAGCAGCCAGATCGCGGTGAGCCGGGCCCCGTCGACCCGGCCGGTGGCCAGCGCCCACGCCCCGCCGAGCACCACGGCGGCGACTCCCACCCGGACGGTCCCGCCCGCGATCGCGGTGACCTTCGCCGTCATCCGGAACACCCGGCCGGCCCGGGTGAGCACCTCGGCGGCCCGCCGGGCGTAGAGGCGCAGCACGTACGGCCGGGCCAGGCTGGTCCGCACGTCGTCCTGGCCGTGTACGGCCTCCTCCATCACCGCGGCCAGGTCCGACCAGGCCTCCTCCTCGGCCATCCGGGCTGGTCCGATGCGGGCGGTGGGGCGGCGCAGCGCCACCGCCAGCAGCACGACCAGCAGCACCATGGCGACACCGGCGGGCCACCAGACGAAGACGGCGGCCACCGTGGACAGCAGGCAGACCGCCAGGCCCTGCACCACCCGTACGCCGGTGTTACGCACCTCGGAGGCGACCTGGTAGACGTCGTTGTCGATGCGGTCGAGCAGCTCGCCGACCGGGGTGGTCTCCAGGGTGGGCAGATCCTGCCCGAGCGCCACCCGGCAGAGCCGGCGGCGCACGTCGGCGGACCAGTCGGCGGTCAGCCGAGCCATCACCAGGCCGATCACCAGGTCGCTGGCAACGGCGGCGACCAGTGCCGCGGCGAGCCCGACGAACCAGCCCACCGACCGGTGCACCAGTACGGGACCGGCCAGCGCCGAGGCGGCGGCCTGACCGCCTGCGCCGAGGGCTGTCAGGAACACCACCAGGGCCATCCGGCGTGGCGCGGTGGCCCAGAGATCACGGAGCAGGCGCATGGAACGGTCCCTCCGGGACTCGGGGTGGGGTGGGGGCGGCAACCCCAGCCTGACCCCCCGGCGGCGACCGCTCAACGCATTTACGCCACTTGCGCAGGCGCCGGTCTCAGGTTCCGGCGACCCGCCGGACGATGCCCAGCAATGCCTCCTGCACCTCGGTGATCGGCCGGTCGGGTTGGAAGACCAGCCAGTCGACGGCCACCACGAGCCCGACCCCGAACAGCGCGGACGAGGCGGTACGCACGTCCAGGTCGGCCGGGAGGTCTCCGCTGTCCACCCCGGCGCGGACGGTCTGCGCGATCACCTCGATCGCCTCGCCGCGTAGCAGCCGCAGGGTCTGCTGCCACTCGCGGTTGGTCCGCCACATCTCCGACAGCAGCAGCTGGGCGAAGGCCCGGTACCGCCGGATGTACTCCAGTTCGGCCCGGACCAGGGCGGCGAGCGCCTCGCGTGGCGGCAGCCCCGCCACCGCGGCCCGGAACTCGGCGGTGAGCAGGCCGATGCCGTGTCGCAGCAACTCCTCGAAGAGAGCCGTCTTGGACTCGAAGTTGTAGTAGACGGTGCCCTTGGCGACCCCGGCGCGAGCCGCGATGTCGTCCACGGTGGTGGCAGAGAATCCCTGTTCGGCGATGAGTTCCACCGCCGCCTCGAAGAGGCGTTGCCGGGTGTCCTCCCGCCGGCGTGATCGTCCGTCCGTCACTGGTCCTCCCCCGTCGACCCGGCCGGTGCGGGCCGGGTCTGCCTGCCGGCCTGCCGCCGTCCACTGCTCCAGCATCCTCACATGCTCAGTTCGGGGTGCAGCCGGGCCGGGGTGAGCCGGCGGGCACGGCGGGCCGCGACGACGGTCAGCAGCAGCGCCGCGACTCCGAAGCCGGTGACGACCAGGGCGCCGGTGACCACGGTGGCGGCGGGGCCGCCGTTGATGGTGTGTCGTAGACCCTGCACCACGTAGGTCATCGGCAGGTACGGGTGGATCACCTGGAAGAAGCCCGGCGAGGTCTGCACCGGGTAGGTGCCGCCGGAGGAGGTGAGCTGGAGCATCAGCAGGGCCAGCGCGGCGAGCCGGCCGGCCGGGCCGAGCTGCGCGCCGAGCCACTGCATGATCGCGGTGAAGGTGAGCGAGGTCAGCGCGAGCAGCCCGAGGGTGGCGCCCGGGTGAACCGGGTCCAGGCCGAGCGCCAGGGTGACCACGGTGAAGAGAACCCCGGCCTGGGCCAGCCCGATCGCCGCGGCGGGCAGCCAGCCGGCGAGCGCGACCCGCCAGGCGGGCGCGCCGGACATCACGTGCCGCTGGTTCACCGGCCGCAGCAGCATGTACGTGATCATCGCGCCGACCCAGAGCGCGAGCGCCAGGAAGTACGGGGCGAAACCCACCCCGTACGAGGCGGCGGGGTGCTGGCTGCTGCGGTCCAGCTGGACCGGATCGCCGAGGATGCCCGCGCGGTCGGCGGCGTCGGCGTACCCGGGAATTTTCTGCTCCCCGGCGGCGAGGCCGTCGGCGAGTTGACCGGCGCCGCTCTCCAGCTTGGTGAGGCCGGCGGCGAGCTGCGCGCCGCCCCCGCCGAGCTGGGCCAGACCGCCGTCGAGGTCGCGGGCGCCGGTGGAGAGCCGGAACAGCGCGCCACGGATCTGGTGGACGCCGTCGGCGGCGCCACCGAGCCCGTCGCGCAGCTCGGCGTTGCCCTTGGCGACCTTGCCGGTGGCGTCGGCGAGCCGACCGAGGCCGTCGGAGAGCTGGTGGACCTTGGTACGCGCGTCGGCGACGTCGTCGGCCAGGTGCGGTGCGGCGGCGGCGACCTGGCGGGCGGTGGCGGCCACCTGCCGCATCTCCTTCTTCAGCTTCGCCAGGTCGAGCCGGTCGAGGGTGCCGGCCATCTTGCCGGCGGTGTCGACGAGGTTGTCGGCGGCGCGCCGGGCGGCGGTGACGTCCCGGTCGGCGGCGAGGTCGGGATGCTTGGCGACGAGTGTGTCGAGCCGGTCGCGTACCGCGCGCGCCTGGGCGACGGCGTCGTCGGCCTGCCGCGGCAGGGCGTCCAGGCCCGCGGCGAGCGCGTCGGCTCCGTCGGCGATGGCGGTGGCGGACCGGGCGATGCTGTCGGCGTTCTTCCGCAGCACCGGCTCGATCGTGCCGGCGGCGGTGTCGACGGTGCCGACCGCGGCGTCGACCTTCTCGGCGGCGGCGCGGGTCTGGGTGGCGACCTGGGCGCTGCCGTCGGCGAGTTGAGCCGCGCCGGTGCGTAGCTTGTCGATGCCGCCGGAGAGCTGGTCGGCGCCGTGGGCGGCCTGACCCAGACCGGCGGACAGCTTGCCGGCGCCCGCCTCGGCGTCACCGAGGCCGCCGGCCAGCCGGTCGGCGCCGTCCTGCGATCGGGTCAGCCCGTCGGCGAGTTGCCCGGCTCCGTCGGCGGCCTGGCCGGTCTCGGCCTTCAGGTCGGTGAAGCCGACCAGCATCCGGTCGAAGTAGCCGGTGGAGGCGCTCTCCGCGGCGGCGGCCCGGATCTCGCTGAACGCGGAGCGGGCCAGCAGGCCGGAGAGGTAGTTGGTGGCGTCGTCGTTGACGACCGTCAGTTCTGCCGGGCGGGCCGGGTGGTCCGGCTCGGGGTTGGCGGCCAGGGTGGCCGAGAAGTCCTCCGGGATGGAGAAGACCAGGTGGTACCGACCGCTGCTCAGCCCGGCGGTGGCGTCCCGCGCGTCGGTGACGGTCCAGCCGAAGACCTTGCGGTCGAGCAGCCTCCTGGTGAGGTCCTGCCCGGCGTGCACCTCGCCGCCGTCGGCGGTCTTCGCCGGCCGGTCGGCGTTGACCAGCGCCACCGGGATGCGGTCCATGTTCCCGTACGGGTCCCAGAAGGCGTAGAGGTAGAGAGCACCGTAGAGCAGCGGGATCACGGTGAGGACGGCGAGCGCGGCGCGCGGCAGCCGGCCCCGGGTCATCCGGCGCAGCTCGAAGCGGGCCAGGCGGAAGACGCTCATCGGGTCACCTCGGCGGTGTCGGTGTCGGGGTCGGGGTCGGGGACGGCGGGCGGCGGCGCGGCCGGGTCGACGCGGGCCGGCAGGGCGGGATCACCGAGGCGGTGCACGATCGCCCGGGTGCCGGGTTCGACGGCGCGGGCGCTGGCGACGACGGCGTACCCCTGGTCGGCGAGGCGGGCCAGCGCGGCCCAGAGCCAGGCCCGCTCGCCGGCGTCCGTGCCGGCGTCCACGTCGTCGGCGACGATCAGGCTGGGCCCGCACAGGGTGGCCAGCACCAGGCCGAGGACCTGCCGCTGCACGGGGGTGAGGTCCCGGCCGCGCAGGTTCGGATCCAGTGGTACGTCGCCGGTGAAGCCGGCGCCGGCGAGCGCGGTGGCCAGGGCGTTTTGCCGGTACGCCCGCCGGGTACGCAGGGCGGCGACCGGCACCAGTTGCCGGCGGCGGCGTGGCACCGGCCCGAGCAGCAGCAGTCGTTCCTCGATGTGCTCGGCGACGGTGAGCGCGGGGTCGGGCTCGTGCACTCCGGCGACCTGACCGAGCGCGGCCGGGCCGTGGACGCGCAGGCTACCGGCGTTGCACCGGAACCGACCGGCGAGCGCGAGCAGCAGCGAGGTACGCCCGCTCCCGGGCGGCCCGGTGATTGCGTGCAGTTCACCCGCCTCGGCGGTCAGGTCGACGCCCCGGAACACCCAGCCCCGGCGGGTGCGTAGCCCCAGCCCGTGCGCCTCGACAATCATCATCCGACATCCTTGAACTGACTAGTCAGTATAAAATCATGTCCAGCCTATCGCCGGACGTTTTGTTCAGGAAGTCAGGCACCCGTGATATCCGCCATGCCTGGCGGCACTTCTCACAGCCTGCGGCATCCTGCAGGATCCACACGACCGAAGCCCATAACCTGCCGCTAGCCGCCCCCAAGCGGACGCCGCCCCAGTGAGGCCGCCAGGTCGGACCAGCGAACGCACCGGCCGTCGGGCTGTCCACGGCCGGTAGCCCCCGAGCGGGCAGGCCCCACCGTCCGGGCAGTCCCGGGGGGGCTGACGCGGGTGGTCAGAACAAGACGGTGGCCAGGGTGCCGACCGGGCGGAAACCGCAACGCTCGTAGACCCGCCGGGCCGGCAGGTTGAAGTCGTTGACGTAGAGGCTCACCGTGGGCGCGACCCGTAGCAGGGCGTCACGCACCACGGCGGCCATGGCCGCCGTGGCGATGCCCCGCCCCCGCCATTCCGGGGCTACCCAGACCCCCTGGACCTGGGCGGTCTGCCGGGTCACCACCGCCAGTTCGGCCTTGAACACCACCTGGCCGTCGACGAGGCGCGCGTACGCCCGACCGGAGCGGACCAGGTCGGTTACCCGCCGCCGGTAGGCCCGTCCGTCGTCCTCGACCAGCGGCGACACGCCGACCTCCTCGGTGTACATGGCGACCGCCGCCGGGAAGATCAGGTCGACCTCACCGCCGCGCACCCGGCGTACCTGGGGGTCGGCGGGCACCTCGGGCAGCGCGTCGGTGACCAGCAGCGGCTGGTGGGGACGGACGTCCCGGGCCGGCCCCCAGTACGCCGAGAGCCGGTCCCAGAGCCCGAGCACCGCGTCGGCCCGCCCGACGATCGACGAGCAGATCCGTTCCTCGGTGGCGAGTTGCTCGGCGAAGGCGGCCACGGCCGGCTCGGAGGCGAGTACCGGGGTGAGGTTGCCGCCCAGCCAGCAGATCGACTCCAGACGGCGCCGTGACCCGTACCCGAGGACCCGCCCCTCGGCACGCCACCAGGCCAGGCCACGGGCGGCGACCCGCTCGGCGACCTGCGCACCCGCGATCGGGTCGAGGTCGAGCAGCCGCTCGACCGCCCGGCGCTCCGATTCCCCCAGTTGGCGTACCGGCACCGTCAGCACGGTTACCAGCCTGCCAGATGGGGGCGGGCGCGCGCGGGCCGACCGGATCAGACGGCTGCGGGCTGCGGCGTGAGGTCGACCGGCCGGCTCCGAGCGGCCCACCGCACCACCGGGGGCACCAGCGCCCCCAGCAGCAGGAACAACCCGCCCAGCAGCAGCCAGCCCGGCATCCCCCAGCCGACCGCGAGGCTGGTGACCACCACCGGGGCGACCATCCCGCCGAGCTGCATGCCCATCCCGTACGCCCCCTGGTACTGGCCTTGGGCGTGAGCGGGGGCGAGGCCGAACGAGATACCCCACCCGGCTGCGGAGTGCCACAGCTCACCCAGGACGTGCACCAGCGATCCGGCCAGCAGCAGCACCACCGCCACCGGGGTGGGCGCGCCCCCGCTGGCGGCGAAGAGCGTGCAGGCCACCGCGATCACCACGCCGGCCCGCCGGGCGGCCCGCCCAGCCCCGGCCAGTTCCTCGGTGCCGCGTGAGGCGCGGACCTGGAAGAGCACCACGATCACCGTGTTGACCAGCATGCAGGCCGAGACGATCCAGCGCGGCGCGGTGGTGTGCTCGGCGACCCAGAGCGGCAGGGCGATGTTGAGCAGCCCGAAGTGCATCGACATCAGCCCGTCGAGGACGGTGAAGGCGAGGAACGGGCGGTCCCGCAGGGCGATCAGCCGCGGCCCACGTGCGGGGGCCGGCACCGGCGGCATCGGCGCCAGCCGGAGCAGGATCGCCGCCGCGAGCAGGTACGTGGCGCAGTCGAGCAGGATCAGCGCGACGTACCCGGCCCGGGTGTCGGCCGCGAGCCCGACGCCGGCGACCACGGCACCGACGGAGATCCCGACATTGGTGACCGCTCGCAGGTACGCCCGGGTGCGGACCCGCTGGTCGGCGGGGACAGCGCCGGCGATCAACGCGCCCCGGGCACCCCTGGTGGCGGCGTCGGCCACCGCCATCAGCACCCCGACCACCAGGAAGGTGGCGAACGACCGGACGGCCACCAGGGCGGCGGTGCACGCGGCGGAGGCGAGCAGCGCGCCGATCTGCATGCCGCGCGGGCCGTGCCGGTCGGCGAGGTAGCCCATGGGGGTGCTGGCCACCAGGGCGACCAGGGCGGTGATGGTGAGGCCGAGGCCGACCTGGACCACCGACAGGCCGACCGAGCGGGTCAGGAAGAGCGCGCTGACGGTCAGCCAGGTGCCCCGCCCGACGGTGTTGACCAGGGTGGAAAGGGCGAGGGTCCGGGCCGGCCCCGGTTCGGGAAGCAGTCGCACCTTCCCACCCTAGCAAGACGTACGTACGGTTTTTTCGGTCGGCCCACACCACCCCCGCCCCCGCACGGCAGAAACAGAGAAAGGGTGGCTGTTCCGCGCGGAACAGCCACCCTTTCTCGTACGCCGTGAGCCGCGACGCGGCGCGGCGCGAAAGGCCGTCAGGGGG
>NZ_SMJY01000417.1:0-639 GCF_004348355.1 Micromonospora sp. KC721
GTTCCCAGCCGGCGCCGCATCGGGAGGTGGGCTGGGGTGTGGGTGGGTCAGCGGCGGCTGGTCGGTGAGTCGAACCGGCCGGCGCGGATTTCGCGTAGTGCCTGCCGGCGGATCTGCCCTTGGAGGGTGTCGACGTAGAGGCGACCGCGCAGGTGGTCGGTTTCGTGCTGGAGGGCGCGGGCGAGGAACCCGCTGCCGGAGATGGTGAGGGGTTCGCCGTGCCGGTCGACGCCGCGTACGGTGGCGTGCATGGCGCGGCGGGTCGGGAAGTACAGGCCGGGGATGGACAGGCAGCCTTCGTCGTCGTCCTGGGTGTCGTCGGACAGTTCGATACTCGGGTTGATCATGTGTCCGCGGTGGCCGTCGGCGTCGTAGACGAACACCTGGGCGTCGACGCCGATCTGCGGGGCGGCGACGCCGGCGCGTCCGGGTGCACCGAGCAGGGTGCCCATCAGGTCGTCGACCAGGCGCTGCAGTTCGCGGTCGAAGCTGGTCACCGGGGTGCAGGCGGTGCGCAGGACGGGGTCACCGATGATCCGGATCGGGCGTACGGTCATGGGTGGAAGCCTATCCGCGCGGCGGCGTCGATGGTGGTGTCCCGGCGCGGGTGCCGATGAGGGCGGCCACGCCGTCGAGGAT
>NZ_SMJY01000418.1:0-634 GCF_004348355.1 Micromonospora sp. KC721
GTAGTACCAAGTCCGGGTGGGATCCGGGTGGCCTGAACCGGGCAAACCGGCCCCGGGGCCGGCGGCCAAACCCGGGCCGCCTGCCGCGCGCTCCTGCGTCCCGCCCGCGCGCGGCACCCCGGGACCGGCACGCCCGGCAACAGGGTCGGTAGACCGCTGAGAGGCACGCAGAGCCCGCTTGCGACACGCATCGTTGTGGTGAACCGGGGTGTACATCCCGATCGACTCCGCCGGGTTCTTCGCCCCCGCGTAGCCAACCTTGATCACCTCGTTCTGCACCTTCCCGAAGTTGTCGCGGAACCCGGCCACGACCTGCACGTCCCAGCGAGGAAGACCGTCCTTGGTCGTCTCCTGCTTGTCCCGCGTGCCGAACTCAATCCGGGGCTCCGCGCCCAGGAAGGCAACCGCCTGGAAAGTCGCGGCCTGGTCCACGATGAACGTCTGCGGCATGGTCTGTTCCTCCCAAGGTCTATGCTCTAGCCTTTAGAGCATCGAGTGAAGTCGACTCTAGTCATTAGAGACGAGACCGTCAAGGGAGTAAATCTGATGTCGCAGTCCGCGCCGGTACCCAAGGACCTGGCACAGTGGGTCGAGCAGCAGATCCGCGACCTGACCGATCTCGTAGCGGAGTCGA
>NZ_SMJY01000419.1:0-627 GCF_004348355.1 Micromonospora sp. KC721
GTAGTACCAAGTCCGGGTGGGATCCGGGTGGCCTGAACCGGGCAAACCGGCCCCGGGGCCGGCGGCCAAACCCGGGCCGCCTGCCGCGCGCTCCTGCGTCCCGCCCGCGCGCGGCACCCCGGGACCGGCACGCCCGGCAACAGGGTCGGTAGACCGCTGAGAGGCACGCAGAGCCCGCTTGCGACACGCATCGTTGTGGAACCGCTCCTGCTTGTCCCGCGTGCCGAACTCAATCCGGGGCTCCGCGCCCAGGAAGGCAACCGCCTGGAAAGTCGCGGCCTGGTCCACGATGAACGTCTGCGGCATGGTCTGTTCCTCCCAAGGTCTATGCTCTAGCCTTTAGAGCATCGAGTGAAGTCGACTCTAGTCATTAGAGACGAGACCGTCAAGGGAGTAAATCTGATGTCGCAGTCCGCGCCGGTACCCAAGGACCTGGCACAGTGGGTCGAGCAGCAGATCCGCGACCTGACCGATCTCGTAGCGGAGTCGAAGACAGTCAGTGATCATGACACGGATCACCAGTCCCAATGGACCCTCAACCTCTTGGAAGAGCTGTCTCGGGTCGAGACCATCAGCCGGCGGGTTGTCCACCTACTCACCGCGTACGCGCTGCGGAACAGGCTCGCG
>NZ_SMJY01000420.1:0-622 GCF_004348355.1 Micromonospora sp. KC721
CAGGGTCGGTAGACCGCTGAGAGGCACGCAGAGCCCGCTTGCGACACGCATCGTTGTGGAACCGCTTCGGAAGCCCACCGGAGTGCGTACGGGCTTCCAGGGGCGATCCGCAGCCCTCACAGTTCGGCGCGTCTACCTGGTTGTCGCGGAACCCGGCCACGACCTGCACGTCCCAGCGAGGAAGACCGTCCTTGGTCGTCTCCTGCTTGTCCCGCGTGCCGAACTCAATCCGGGGCTCCGCGCCCAGGAAGGCAACCGCCTGGAAAGTCGCGGCCTGGTCCACGATGAACGTCTGCGGCATGGTCTGTTCCTCCCAAGGTCTATGCTCTAGCCTTTAGAGCATCGAGTGAAGTCGACTCTAGTCATTAGAGACGAGACCGTCAAGGGAGTAAATCTGATGTCGCAGTCCGCGCCGGTACCCAAGGACCTGGCACAGTGGGTCGAGCAGCAGATCCGCGACCTGACCGATCTCGTAGCGGAGTCGAAGACAGTCAGTGATCATGACACGGATCACCAGTCCCAATGGACCCTCAACCTCTTGGAAGAGCTGTCTCGGGTCGAGACCATCAGCCGGCGGGTTGTCCACCTACTCACCGCGTACGCGCTGCGGAACAGGCTCGCG
>NZ_SMJY01000421.1:0-563 GCF_004348355.1 Micromonospora sp. KC721
GTGGGAGGTCGCGGCGGACCGGATTCTCCCGGAGCAGCCCGGAGCGGGCCAGCCAGAGGTCGAGCACGGCGACCACGGTCAGCACCAGCGCCCACCCGCCGGGGCCGGTGATCCGCTCGTACGCCAGCAGTGGCACCACCGGTTGCGCGGCGAGCACGGCCGCGAAGCGGGGCGCCCGCAGACCGGTGCCCCGGGCGTACCCGAGTGCGACACCGGTGGTGACCGCGAAGATCAACCCGGAGTACAGCGCGCCGGAGGCACCCCCGTTGCCGATCCGGTCCACCGTCCACAGCGCGTACCCGGCCAGCGGCACCAGCAGCAGGCCGACCGTGGCGATGGTCTCGGCGGTGGAGGTGAGACCGCGGCGGGCCAGCACCGGCGGGGCGAGCAGCAACAGCACCGTGGCGACGAGCAGGATGCCCAGCCGGGCCAGTGCGTCCATCGAGCTGGTGGCGAGGGCGGCGAAGACCACCGCGGCGACCGCGAGCAGCAGCGCGCCGAGCCCGAGCGGGATGTTCTGCACCTCCCGCGAGGAGGCCTCGGGCGGGTGCTCAGGGTCGTCC
>NZ_SMJY01000422.1:0-504 GCF_004348355.1 Micromonospora sp. KC721
GCCAGTCCGGACCCGTTCCGGTTCTGCGCGGCCGTGATCGTTACCCCGGTGGCTTTCGCCACGGCGGTCGCCGACGCGAGCCTGTTCCGCAGCGCGTACGCGGTGAGTAGGTGGACAACCCGCCGGCTGATGGTCTCGACCCGAGACAGCTCTTCCAAGAGGTTGAGGGTCCATTGGGACTGGTGATCCGTGTCATGATCACTGACTGTCTTCGACTCCGCTACGAGATCGGTCAGGTCGCGGATCTGCTGCTCGACCCACTGTGCCAGGTCCTTGGGTACCGGCGCGGACTGCGACATCAGATTTCCTCCCTTGACGGTCTCGTCTCTAATGACTAGAGTCGACTTCACTCGATGCTCTAAAGGCTAGAGCATAGACCTTGGGAGGAACAGACCATGCCGCAGACGTTCATCGTGGACCAGGCCGCGACTTTCCAGGCGGTTGCCTTCCTGGGCGCGGAGCCCCGGATTGAGTTCGGCACGCGGGACAAGCAGGAGACGACCA
>NZ_SMJY01000042.1:0-35833 GCF_004348355.1 Micromonospora sp. KC721
GTGAAGAACTCCGCCATGGCCCGGGTGTGGGTGGAGAAGGCCAGCTCGACCGGCTCGGTGAGGACCAGCCACTCGGTCGCCTCCTCGGTTGGGGCGGACGGCGGCAGGGTGTGCGCCGGGCGCTCGGGCAGCTCACCGAAGATCATGATGGTGCCGCCGGCCGGGGCGCTGTGCACCGCGAAGAGCGTCGCCTGCGCCGCATCGCCGATCAGGCCGGTCTCCTCGCGCAGCTCCCGTACCATCGCGTCGGCCCACTCCTCGCCGTACTCGATGAAACCCCCGGGCAGCGCGAGCAGCCCGCGCGCCGGCTCGATGTCGCGGCGGACCACCACCAGGCCCAGCCCCTCGTCGGTGCGTACCGGCAGCAGGGCCACCGCGACCGGTAGCGGATTGCGCCAGACCGTCTCGCCGCAGGCCGCGCAGAGCCGCGGCCAGGCGGCGTCGGTCGGGTAGGTGGCACCGCAGTACGAGCAGTGCGAGAAGGGTACGGCGGTCATGTCGCCGCACGTTACCGCGCCCGCCCGGTACGCGTGCCCCACACTCGATCCCCCTGGCCGTCGCCGCCCGTCGGCATCCGCGCGCCCGGTGTGTCCGTGCTTGTCCTGCCAGGGGAACGGCGCGGTACCGTCGAGGTCGGTCTCGCGCTGCGGCCCGGACCGCCGGCGATCAGGCGGGCGCGCCCGTGTAGGCGGCGGTGGTACGGGCGGCGGCGGCCCGCGCGGCGTCCGGGTCGGCGCCGCCGGTGATGCTGGCCTCGCCCCAGTGTTCGCTGACCGCCGTCATGAACCCGCGGCCCTCCTCGGAGCCCAGCCACGCGGCGGCCTCCTCCGGCCGGACGCCGGTGCCGTCGGCGGCCAGGTGGGAGGCGAGGCCGAGCAGGCCCAGGTCCCAGCCGACACCGACCGCGCCGGGACCGAACTCGCGCCAGCGCTCGTCGTCCACGTGCGCGACGTGCTCCAACTCGAAGCGGGTACGTTCCGGGCTCTCCGCGGTGAGCCGCACCTCGATCCAGCTGACCTCGCCGCCGTACTCCCAGGTGGCGGCGAAGCTCGTCGGCGGGTCGCACCGTTGGACGGTGCCGCCGGCGTTGCCCTCGAGCTGGTAGCGCCCGCCCACCCGCAGCTCGCCGGAGATCGGCAGGAACCAGCGGGGGATGCGCTCGGCGTTGGTGCAGGCGTCCCAGACGTCCTCCAGGGGCGCGTCGTACGCCTGGCTGATCGTCAGCACGCGCGCCTCGCCGGCCTCCAGCGTTCGGGTGCCGACGGTGCGCCGTACGGCGTTGATCTGGTGGGTGACGTCCGTCATCGGGTGCTCCTGTCCTCGGTGGGTGGTTGCGCACGCCGGGCACGGCGACCCCGGGCGAGTTCGGTGGCCAGGGCGTCCAGTTTGGGCGCCCAGAACCGGCGGAAGCCGGCGAGCCACTCGTCGACCTCCCGCAGCCCTCGCGGGTCCACCGCGTACAGCCGGCGGGCGCCGTCGGGGCGGACCGTGGTGAAGCCGTTGTCCCGCAGCACCCGCAGGTGTTGGGAGACGGCCGGTTGGGAGATGCCGAACTCCTCCTGGATCACCTCCCCGATCCCGCCGGCGGTGCGTTCGCCCTGGGCGAGCAGCTCCAGGATGCGGCGGCGCACCGGATCGCCGAGAACGTCGAAGGCATGCACCTCCCACTTATATCAGCCGGGGCTTATATAACCAAGGACTAAAGTGGGGGTCAGTCGCGCAGCGTACGCAGGATGCGGGTCAGCTCGTCGCGGTCGGCGGGGGAGAGGTGACCGAAGAAGCGTTCCGCATCGGCGTCGCGGGCGGCGCGGATGGCCCGGGCGACCCGCGTACCCTCGTCGGTCAGCGTGACCAGGGTCGCGCGCCGGTCCGCCGGGTCGGGGCGGCGCGCGACGAGCCCACGGTCCTCCAGGCCGTCGACGACCTCGGTGGCAGAGCGGGGCGCGATGTGCAGGTGGTCGGCGAGCGCGCGGAGCCGGATCGTGCCGTGCCGGATGAGTACGGCCAGGGCGCGGGCGTGGCCGGGGTTGATCTCCCACGGTTCGAGGGTGCGTCGGGAGTGGTGGCGTAGCCGCCGGGCCACCGCCCAGAACAGCTCGGGCAGGCTCTCCTCGGGCCTGTCGGGTTCCTCGCCGGTCACCGGAATACCGTAGCAGAACTTACTGTTGCTCCCTCATGATGAGGTAACCTCAGTAAGTCGTCAGGAGGTGCTCGTGGACACCCGTTCCAGCCACGGCGGCCCGCCCCGGACCGTCACCGCCGCCGAGAAGGCCCAGGCCCGCGCGGTGCCCCTGCGCCGTGTCGGCCGGCTCTTCACCGCCCACCGCGCCGCGCTGGCCGTCGTCACCGCGATCATCGTGGTCTCCTCGGTCCTCGCCATGGCCTCGCCGTTTCTGCTGCGCGCCGTGATCGACCGCGCGCTACCGGAGCGTGACCTGACCCTGCTGGTCCAACTGGTCGTCGGCATGGTCGCCGTCGCGGCGGTGACCGCCGTGCTCGGCGTGGTGCAGACCTGGATCGCCACCCGGGTCGGCCAGCAGGTGATGCACCGGCTGCGCACCGACGTCTTCGCGCACCTGCAACGCCAGTCGATCGCCTTCTTCACCCGCACCCGCACCGGCGAGGTGCAGTCCCGCATCACCAACGACATCGGCGGCATGCAGGCCGTGGTCACCTCCACCGCCACCTCCGTCGCGTCCAACCTGACCACGGCGGTGGCCACCCTGGTCGCCATGGTGGCCCTGTCCTGGCGGCTCACCCTGGTCTCGCTGGTCGTCCTGCCGCCGGCGATCTGGCTGGCCCGTCGGGTGGCCGCGATGCGTCGGGAGATCACCGCCCAGCGCCAGCGCGAGCTGGCCGACCTGAACGTCACCGTCGAGGAGGGGCTGAGCGTCAGCGGCGTGCAACTGGCCAAGACCCTCGGTGCCGGCGGCGCGCTCGCCGACCGGTTCGCGGCCTCATCCGCCCGTCTCGTCGACCTCGAACTCCGCTCCGAACTGGCCGGCCGCTGGCGGATGGCCACCATGACCGTCGTCTTCGCGGCGATCCCCGCCGTCATCTACCTCGGCGCCGGGCTTCCCGGCACCGCCGGCACGCTCAGCATCGGCACCCTGGTCGCCTTCACCGCCCTGCAGGGCGGACTGTTCCGGCCGCTGATGGGGCTGCTCAACGTCGGCGTCCAGCTCACCGCCTCGCTGGCGCTGTTCGCCCGGATCTTCGAGTACCTCGACCTGCCGGTGGAGGTAAACGACCCGGCCGACCCGGTCGAGATCGACCCGGCGCGGGTCCGGGGCCACCTGCGCGTCGAGGAGGTCACCTTCAGCTACCCGGGCAGCGACACCGCCGCCGTCGCCGGCGTCACCCTCGACGTCCCCGCCGGCACCAGCCTCGCCCTGGTCGGCGAGACCGGCTCCGGCAAGAGCACCCTCGCCGCCCTGATCAGCCGGCTGCACGACCCGGACAGCGGACGCATCACCATCGACGGCGTCGACCTGCGCGACCTGCGGCTGGTCGACCTGGCCGCCGTCGTGGGCGTGGTCAGTCAGGAGACCTACCTGCTGCACACCACCATCCGGGAGAACCTCCGGTACGCCCGCCCCGACGCCACCGACGCCGAGATCGAGCACGCGGCCCGCGCCGCGCGGATCCACGACCTGATCGCCAGCCTGCCCGACGGGTACGACACCACGGTCGGCTCGCGCGGACACCGCTTCTCCGGCGGCGAGAAGCAACGCCTGGCCATCGCCCGTACGCTGCTGCGCAACCCGCGCGTCCTGGTGCTCGACGAGGCCACCAGCGCGCTGGACACCGAGACCGAGCGGGCCGTACAGCAGGCCCTGGACGCCCTCGCCGAGGGCCGGACGGTGATCACCATCGCGCACCGGCTCTCCACCGTCCGCCACGCCGACCAGATCGCGGTGCTCGACCACGGCCGGATCGTCGAGGCCGGCACCCACGAGACGCTGCTCCGCCGGGCCGGCCGCTATGCCGCCCTGGCCGCTGCCTGACGCCTGCGCTTCGATGATCGTTGTCGGGTGGGCGACCCCGACACGCCGAGCGCCGTGCCGCTGACCTGCCAGCGATCGATCTCGCCGGGTGAGCGTCTGGGTCACCGGATCGCGCCGATCCGAAACCCGATCTGTGATACGTGATTTATCGATCGCCCGTAGGTAGAGTGGCGCGGTGCAGAGTCGAGTGCAGGCGCAGGTGCCGGTGCTGTACGTCGTGGACGCCGACGCGGCGCGACGGTTCTACGAGTGCTTCGGCTACTCCGAGATCCGCGCCGACGGCGACGGCGACTCGCGCTGGTCGTACCTGCAGTGCGGAGAGCTGACGCTGCTGCTGACCGCGGTCACGCCGCGCCTGGTCACCGTCGAGCTGCCCCTGCTGATCTACCTGTACGTCGAGGACATCGAGGCGACCGTCGCGCGCCTGACCGAGGCCGGATGCCCGGTGGAGCGGGCCGGCTATCCGGAGCACGCCCCCGGCGGCGAGTGCCGCGTCGTCGACCCGGACGGCAACGTGGTGCTGTTCGGGCAGCGCCAGGCGGTGCCGGAGCAGGACCGCGTCCAGCGGACCGGCATGCAGGCCCGGTTCTCGCTGATTCGGGAGGCCGCCGAGGCCGTGAGCCGCCGGGGCGGCGCCCCGGCCCGGTGCCAGATCGGCGGGCCGCGCGGCGAGAGCTGCGCCGAACCGGCCGAGGTGAAACTCGCCGACTCGTGGGGCGACACGGTGTGGGGCTGCCTGGCGCACGCCGACGAGACGCTGCTCAACGCGCGCGGGGCGTTCCTGGCCAGCGAGGACGGCCAGGGGCTGGGGCGGTACCTGCGAAACCGCCAGGCCCGCCCCCAGTACGAGGTCCAGACCTGACTGGAACGGGGCGACGCCAGAGCTGACCGAAGTCACGCGGGTTACCTGGCTGCAGGGCGGCCCGCACGCGACTCGCGGCCGATGTGCGCACCTGACCTTGTTCAGTCGCCGACGGTGTCAAGCGCGCGAGGGCTCTGCTCGAGGGGTTTGCCGAGCTGGACTAGGACTGCCTGGCACGGTGGCCGGCTCGATGCTGGCGGCAGCGCGGGCTGGACCATCCCGGCGTGCGATGCCGGCGGGGCGTCGGCGATGCTGTGGGCGTGGAGTACGTGTCCAGAGTGCCGCGACCGCCGCTGGACGGGCTGATCGACGACCTTTACTACCTGGAGGGTGCGTCGCCGTACGCCCGGCTGACGCTGCCGCCGATGCCGGCGGCGTTGCTCATCGTCAACCTCGGGGCGCCGTTCCGCATCCGCGCCGGCACTGACATCGAGACGGCCGAGTACGTCGACGGCTGCGTGGTCACCACGCCCACCCGCGCGTTGGAGTTCGGCTACCCACTTCGGACCCGGTCCGTCGGCGTGCACTTCAAGCCGTGGGGGCTGGCGCCGTTCCTACCGATGCCCGCGACCGAGCTGTGTGACCGGCCGGTGACGGTAGAGCAGGTTTGGGGCCGGCCCGCCATTGCTGAGCTGCGAGACCGGCTGGCCACGGCGGACGGACCGTACGAGATGCTGACGCTGCTCGAGGAGGAGCTGATGCGACGGCTGTGCGAGACCGCCGGCCTGGGGCTGGTCCGCCATACGAGCAGCGTCATCGCGGCGACCAGCGGTGCGGTGGCGATCGGCGACCTGAGCGTGGCAGCCGGTGTCAGCAGCACTCATCTGGCACAGCGGTTCAAGGAGCTCATCGGCGTCACCCCGAAGCGGCTGGCCCGCACCTACCGCTTCGCCGCCACCGTGTTCGCGATCAACCCCGCCGTTCCGATCGACTGGGGTGACCTCGCCGGTGGCGCAGGCTACTTCGACCAGGCCCACTTCGGCCACGAGTTCCGGGCGTTCACCGGGCTCACGCCGACCCGGTACGTCGAAGTCCGGCGGCGGTTCCTGCGCGAACATCCCGGCCACGCGCTGGACGGCTGGCCGCTGCCGGCCGATTGATTTCGTACAAGAGCGACAGCTTACGACCCGCTAATTTAGGGGCATTCCAAAGCAGAGGAGAGCCCCGTGGGCAAGGTGATCATGTACAGCTCGGTGTCGGTGGACGGCTTCATCGCGGACGAGAATGACCAGCCCGGACCGCTGTTCGACTGGTTGTCCAGCGGTGACGTCCCCTTGGACGAGAGCGGCGAGGTAAAGGTGTCGCAGACGTCCTACGACTACACCCGGCCGTACTGGGACCAGATCGGGGCGACAATCGTCGGCCGCCACGTCTTCGACATGACGGACGGCTGGGACGGAAAGCCTCCAGGCGGGATCGACCACGTGGTCGTCGTGACGCACCGGCCGGAGCCCGAGGGCTGGGACCCCCAGGCGCCGTTTCACTTCGTCGACGGCGTCGAGGCAGCCGTGGCCAAGGGGCGGGAGCTTGCGGGTGACCGCATGGTCGAGGTCGCCGCTGGCGACGTCGGTGGCCAGGTGCTTGCCGCGGGCCTGATCGACGAGGTGCGCATGGACGTCGTACCCGTCGTGTTCGGGTCCGGCAAGCGCTACTTCGGGTCGGTCGACGCGCAGCACCTGTTGGAGGATCCTGACGTGGTGATTCAGGGCAACCGGGTGCTTCACCTGTGCTATCGGGTACGCCGTTGACCAAGCTGAGCGGTACGCGAAAAAGCCCACTGTGAACGGTGACACAACATGGGGCCTCCGGCGGCGACGACCGCTACAGACGTTCAATGGTCAGGTTGTGTCGGGTTTGCGTGTCAGTCGGGCGGTGGCACGGGTTTCGGCGGTCCCATACGCCGTCCTTCAATGATGGGTGCGACCATCCCGCGGCGCATGACGCGTTGCAGCCGCTGGACCAGGATGGTCGGCAACATCCCTGCGAGCGCGTACGGCCGCGAGCGTCTGTGGTGTCAGCGATTCCTGGCGCAGTGGTTCGGCCAGCAGGGTGGCGGCGGCTACGGCGCAAGTCTCGGCTGGGGCATCCTCCTCTTCGTCGCCCAGACGAACGCGCAACCCACCGTCCGACGACAACGGCGCACTGATCTCGGCAAAGCAGAACGTCTGCGCCAGCGACGCGGCTGCCCTACGAATTCTGTGGTCCGCTTCGTCCACCGCCGCCTGGTGCAGGAGGGTGACGACGTCCGCCGGGAAACCCTGACCATCCTCGCGACCCGCCGGGTGGGAATGGACGTCTGATCAGATGCGGCCTGCGGTCAGGATCGACGTGCCGGTGGCCGGATCACGCCGTGTGCCGGAGGGCGCGACCCGGCGAGGTGAGCGACCGCTAGCGCTGGCGGGTCAACGTGGGCCGCCAGTCGGAGGCCGGAGAGCTGGACGTAGATCTCCCGCTTGGCGACGGCCTGGTCGCGCCGGTCGAGCACGTACCCGGTCAGCCAGAGCCACCCCGGGTACGGCTCGTCCGCGCCGACCGACACCACCCGCAACCGCAGCGCCCGATTCCCGGCGAACTGCACCGAGGCCGCGCCGTCGACGATCAGCAGGTCGCCGGGGGAGGGGCGCTCGTTCACCAGTGCCCGCCGTTCGGCGTCCGGCACTCCCGGGCGTGCAGGGTCTGCCAGTCGCGTAGTGCCTGCTTGATCCGGTCGTTCTCCTGCACGAGCAGGCGGAGTTGGTCGTGCAGGCCGGCCAACTCGTCGGCGACCCGGGACTGGAAGGCGCGTACCTCGTCGGGGTCGACGCCACGGCGGCGCGGCGCGAACGTGCGGGTGCGCACCTCGTGCGCGGTCAGCCGGGCCGGTTGGCCGGTCCCGTAGGGCCGGCCGGAACGATATACCTGGGCCACGTCGGTCCTCTCCTGAGCGTCGGTGCCGTGCGTTGCCTTGGAAGGCGGGCCGCGCGCACGCCGGCCGCGCGCGACCCGCCGGCCCCACCGCCGCAGCCTGAGATCAGCGGTACGACAGCGGAGCGGTCCGGTGGGTCGGGACGGGCACCCACACCCGCCCCGACCAGGGAATGAGCCGTACCCGTTGCCACGCGAGGAGCGACTCACAGACAACACTAACGGCTAAGCCGTTTAAGTCAACCACTGATTGTTGTCGTTCGTGGGCGGTTCGTGATCGAATTGGCGTGCCACGCAAGGAGCGCCATGCCTACGACACCCGACTACATCCGCATCGCCGACGACATCATCGCTGCCGTGCGGACCAAGAAGCTCAAACCTGAGGACAAGCTGCCATCGATCGCGCAGATGGCGGCCGACTACAAGGTCGGCACGTCCACGATCCAGATGGTCTACGTGCGGCTCGAAGCCCTACGGGTCATCCGGCGGCACCAGGGCAAGGGCATCTTTGTCACCGATCCGAAGACCTGGATGCGCGAGCCATGAGTTGTTGCGCGCGGTTGCTGTGAAGCCGCCCGCCTGCCCGCCTGCCCGTTTGGCTGGTTCCAGGATGATCAACGTTCGTGCATCCTGGTTTTGTGAGGGCTTTCGTCGGGGTGACGGATGAGAAGTGGTACCGGTTTCTGGCGGCCCGCCCCAACCTGACCGAGGTCAACTTCTGGCGTCCGTCCGGTGGAGGATTTCGCGCCCTCGTGCCTGGTGAACCCTTCCTGTTCAAGGCCCACTATCCGCTGAACCGTGTGGTCGGAGGGGGGTTCTTCAGTGGCTTCACCCAACTACGGATTTCTGAGGCGTGGGAGTTGTTCGGCGAGGCGAACGGGGTCGCCGGTCTCGACGAGATGCGTGCCAGCGTCGGGCAGTACCGTAGGGTGCCAATCGGCCCCGAGGAGGATCCGGTTATCGGTTGCATCTTCGTCCGGGATGCGACTTTCTTCCCGGACGAGTCAACCATCGACCCGCCGCCCACCTTCGCTTCCAACATCGTGCAGGGCAAGACCTACGATCTCGCGGACCCGGTGGCAGCGTCCTACTTCGACCTGGTGATGCATCGCCTGCTCGGCGTCTCCGTCGATCTCGACCTGAGCGAGCCGTGGCATCGCCCAGGACCGGTGTACGGCGATCCGCGCTTGACACCGCAGCGGCTTGGCCAGCAATCCTTCAAAGCCGTCGTGCTCGGTGCTTACGGCCGCCGGTGTGCCATCACCGGCAACAGGGTCCGGCCCGTGCTCCAGGCTGCGCACATCCGGCCCCTACCCGAGGGCGGGGAGCACCGACTCGACAATGGTCTGCTGCTGAAGTCGGACGTACACATCCTGTTCGATCGGGGCTATCTGGGCGTAGACCCGAAGTATCGCCTGCTTGTCAGCCCTCGGCTGCGCAGCGAGTTCGGCAACGGCGATCAGTTCTACGCCAAGGCAGGTTCGCAGATCACGGTACCGGAACGCCGTGCGGATCGGCCGAACAGCGAGTTTCTGGAGTGGCACCTCGAAACCGTCTTCAAAGCCGCCTGAGTATCGTTCGGCGCGCCACGTCTGCTCGGGACCAGATCAGTTGGTCGCCGCCGTGCAGTACGCACACTCGTGCCGCTCGGACCAGTCCCTGCGCTCCAGCGTCCCGGGCTGGATCACCCGGTGCCCGAAGTGCTGGCGGACCGCCATCCGGAATGTCCACAGCGCCTCGGCGAACTCGTGGTACGACTCGTGCCCGGCGGGCGAGCGTAGGTCGGAGCCCGCGCCGATCAGCTTGCGCATCGCCACCAGGCGGTGGAAGACCACCTCGCCGGCCACCACCAGGTCCGGCGTGCCGGACATCAGCAGCCGCTCGCGTGCCTGGTACGCCCCGGCCTCGGTCATCGCCACGCTGGCCGCCTGCCGGTCGCCCGCTGGCACGGACCGCAGCGCGGTGTGCGCCGAGTCCAGGGCGAGCGCGAAGTCCACGCAGGTACGCCAGCGGTCCAGATCGCGGTCCCGCGCCCGGGTGTCGCGTTCCCGGCGCAGGTCGACCAGGAAGCTGCCGGACAGCGCGATGAGCGCCCCCGCCCCGGTGCTCAGCAGCGGCATCCAGTCCACACCCGACATCCTGCCACCCGGCGGCGACACCACGGTCACCCCGGACCGACCCGAATAACGCGGGGCGCTCGGCCGCGTCCGCCCGCTATGGTGCGCCGCATGCGTCTGGAGCCGGTCACTCCGAAGAACTACGAGGCGGCGCTCGCGCTGTCCGTCCGCCCCGACCAGGAGGACCTGGTCGAGCCGGTGGTCAAGTCGCTGGCCGAGGCGTACGTCTACCCGGAGTACGCGTGGCCGAGGCTGATCTACGACGATGACCGGCCGGTCGGTTTCCTGATGGCCTTCCTCGACATCCCCTGGAATCCCGACCGTGATCCCGACGACCGGCGCTCCGGCCTGTGGCGGCTGAACATCGCCGCCGACGCCCAGGGCAACGGCTACGGCCGGTTCGCCGTCGAGGCCGTCTGCCGGGAGATCCGCGCCCGCGGCGGCACCCGCGCGTACGTCACCTGGGAGCCTCGCGCCGGCGGGCCAGAGCCCTTCTACCTCAGGTTGGGCTTCCGGCCGACCGGCGAGCGCAGCGGTGGCCAGACCGTCGGCGTCCTGGATCTCTGACGCCGGGGCACTCGGGAGTGCCCGGATCGGCTGCCGACCGTCGGCGGACATCGGACGTTCATCGAGAAGTTTCGGCGTGGGCCTGTACGCCGGCAGGCCGCCGCGTCGAGACTGCTGGACGACCATCTTCGATGTCCCACGTTCTGGAGGCACCGTGGACCCGTCCGCCCCGCTGACCCGCCTGCGCCGATTGGTCGGCACGTTCGCCCTGCTCGCCGCGATGGTCGCTGCGGCACTCGTCGGCCCGAGCGTGGTCGCGCCGACGGTGACCGACTCCGCCTCGGCCGCCGTCTACAACTCCTGCACGATGGCCCGCTGTGCGGACGCCCGCACCGCACACTCCGGCTGGGCCGCCAAGGGATTCCCGACCAGCCGCGGCTGGTACGCCTGGAGCGGCGGGCTGTCCAACTTCGCCGGTGGCCGGTTCTACAACCGGGAGGGCCAACTGCCGGCCGACGCCACCTACTACGAGTACGACGTCTACCCCCGCGCGTACGGGGCGTCGCGCGACGCCTACCGGATCGTGGTCAACAAGAGCACCGGGAAGACCTGGTTCTCGCCCGACCACTACGCGAACTTCTACCTGCTCTGACCGTGCCCCTGGTCGGGCCGGGACCAGCCGGCCCGACCGGTGGAAGGATGACCGGATGCGCACCACCGAACCGCCGCCGTGGCTTGAACTGACCGCCGCGCAGGGCGACGGTACGGGCGTCGTCCCGGGTGCCGCCGCGCGGACCCGCGTCGAACTGTTCACCCGACTGGCAGAGACCCTCGACCTGCCCGGGTACTTCGGGCGCAACTGGGACGCCCTGGCCGACTGCCTGCTCGACCTGGTCGAGGCCGGTCCGCTCACCCTGACGGTCGAGGACGCCGACCAACTCCTCAGTGACGAGCCGCCCGCGCAGTTGGTCTCCCTGCTCGACGTGTTCGACGATGTCTGGTCGCACGGCCGTCACCAGGTTCGGGTCGTCCTGCGCACCGCGCCCGAGCGGCTGCCCGAGCTGCGTCGCCGGGTCACCGCCACCGGTTGACGCCGCCGCGCGTCGGGCTTGCGACCGACGGCCACCATGGCGGGGTGGACCTGGAGCTGACCGCCCCGGAGAGGGCGCTCTGGACGGCGTTCCCGCGCCGAGGGCTGGTCGACCTCACCGACTCCGAGGACCGTACGGTGCGGGCGGCCGTCATCCGGGCCCTGCTGCTCGGCGCTGCGCCCGCCGAGCCGGGGCAGCTCGCCGCCCTGGCCCTGGTGGGCGCCGAGATCACCGGAACGCTGGATCTCTCCTACGCGGAGATCCCCTACCCGGTGCGGCTGAGCCGCTGCGACCTCACCGACCGCTTCGAGCTTGTCGGCGCGCGGACCCGGGAGATCGACCTGGCCGGCTCGCGGCTGGTCGGGATCTGGGCCGACAGGGCCGTCGTGGAGGGCAACCTGCGCCTGTCCGACGTCCGTTGCGTCGACGGGGTACGCCTGACCGCCGCCCGGATCGACGGCGCGCTCGTGCTGGACCGGGCGGAACTGGTCGGCGCGCCGGCGCTCGACGCCCGGCTCCTCACGGTCGGCCACGACATCCGTGGCGACGCACTGCGCTGCACCGGGGAGGTACGCCTGAACCACGCCGACATCCGCGGCTCGGTCCGGCTGCCCGGCGCGACCCTCGCCGAACCCGACGGCCGGGCGCTGGCCGCCGTGGGCCTCGCGGCCGGCGGCACACTCAGCTGCTGCGACGGCTTCACCGCCGACGGACGCATCACCATCGCGTTCGCCCGGGTCGGTCGGCAGGTCTGCTTCGAGCACGCCCACCTGCGCGGCGCGCTGAACTGCCGCCAGCTCCAGACCGACGAACTGGTCCTGGCCACCGACGGGCCGGTCGAGGGGCAGCTGGACCTGCGGCACGCGCGCCTCGGCGTGCTGCGCGACGACCCGGAGACCTGGCCGGCGGCGGTGCGGCTCAACGGCCTGGTCTACGAGGCGATCGACTCGCCGGCCGACGTCCGCCGGCGGCTCGACTGGGTCGGCCGGGACGCGGGCGGCTACGCGCCGCAGGCGTACGAACAGTTGGCCGCGACGTACCGGCGGCGCGGCGAGGAGGACGACGCGCGGACGGTGCTGCTGCGGGGGCAGCGGCACCGCCGTGCCGGACAGTCCCGGAGCCTGCGCCTGTGGGGGCTGGTGCAGGATGTCACCGTCGGCTACGGCTACCGGCCCACCCTGGCCGCGTTCTGGCTGATGGCGCTGGTCGCCGTCGGTACCGCCGTCTTCACGGCCGTGCCGCCGACCCCGCTGAACCCGGCGAGCCCGGTGCGGTTCCGCGCGCCCGTCTACACGATCGACCTGCTGCTGCCGCTGGTGGACCTGCGCCAGGAGTCGGCGTTCGAGCCGGTGGGGGAGACGGTGTGGGTGGCGTACGGGTTGATCGCCTGCGGGCTCGTCCTGGTCACCACCATCGCGGCCGGGACCACCCGGGCACTGCGCCGGACCTAGTTCGGCGCGTCGAGGATCGCGCTGAACCGTTCCTCGGCCAGGTCGAGCTGGGCGAAGATGTGCCGCTTCACCGGTGCCGGCAGGGGCGTGTCGGGTCGGGAGATCAGGTCCCGGAACACCGGCACCAGCGGTCGGTACTTCGCCGCGGACCGGGCCACCTTCGGACCGATCGTGTAAACCAGGCCCAGCCCGTTGTCGGTGAAGTCGGAGACCTTGATGACCCGCGCCCACGGCTCCCGTTCCAGGCTGGCCGCCACATGCTCCCGGTACTGGACGTGCCGGTCGCGGTCGGGGTCGTACTGCGGATTGGTGACCGCGCCGACCAGGCGGGCGACGCGCGGGCCGAACCGGGCGGCGAGGGCGGTCAGCGCCGCCGCTGTCGGATCGCTGGCACCGGCGCCGGCCAGTTCGTCGGGATGGTCCTCCACCGCGTCGTGCAGCAGACCGGCGACGATCACGTCGACGTCGCGGACCTGGTAGTGGTGCATCATCCGGATCGACACCCGCAGCAGGTGGTTCAGGTACGGCTCCCGCACCCGCCGGTCGTCGCGGTGCAGATCGGCGGCGAGGTCGAGGGCCTCGGTGAGGCGGTCCCGGGCCGCCGGGTCGAAGGCCCGGATCTCCAGCCGGAACCGCGCCAACAGGCCGCGTTCACCGTGGATCTCGGTGATCGCGTGCATCGGCATGGTGGCGAGGTACGGCGGGAGATCCATCCCCCACTTATAGCCGATCTTCGTTGTCCCGAGGGGGCGGCGTCGGATGGACGACGTGCGATGCGCGGTGCTCGTCGATCGGAGGCGCCAGATGTCAGGCGCGCTCGAAGGTGAGGTCGAAGTCCTTCCGCCAGGACTTGCCCGCGTCCTCGGACGCCTCCCAGCGGCCGAGAATCCGGTCCTTCTCGACGTCGGCGACGAACCGCTGGTGGAAATCCGGGTCCTCACGGGTCATCGTCCAGTGCCCGTCGTCGAAGGTCATGGCAAACTCGCGGCAGACGCCGCGGTCGTCCTGGTAGAGCGCGACGAACCGGTCGTTCGCGTCGCTGCGTCCGAGGACGAGACCCATCTCGGAACGCGGCTGCCGGCCCCCGCCGAACTCCGACCGCGCGACCAGTAGCGACTCCCCGAGCCACTCGATGGTGGTGGTACCCGGCACCTCGGTGCCCGGTGGTTCGAGAAAGAAGGCATCCGACATCCTCGTCGCCCATTCGCCGACGAGGCCGCCCAGCTTCGCCATCTCGGTATTGCGCATCGTCTCATCCCATCACACCTCGGACGCGTAGCTGTTCGTGGCCGCCGGCGCTGCGGGTCGGCGGCCGGTGTTCAGTTCGGGCTGCGGCCACCGCACGGTCAGCCCAAGGGCTGCGGGCAGATCAAGCTCGCTCCCCGTGGCCGCTCGCGTCGCGGCGTGGTTGTTGTGACGCGAACCAGCGGAGTCCGGGATAGTCTTGGCGTATATGGCTACCTATCGCAGTGCCTCAGTGCTTCTTTCCTCGGACGGCACCCGGACCCCCGGCACCGCCGCACTCTTCGCCGAGCCCGCCCGCAAGGGTGGGACCCCGCCGTGGGCAGGTGACTTCCGACCCGCCAACAGCGCCGGCCATGGCCCCAAGAACGCGGTCGGGAAGACCTTTACGTTGGAGCTGCCCGACGGCAGCACCGGCAAGGTCGTGGTCCAGGGCCTCAAGAGCGGGAAGGGAGGCGTCGTGCTGGCGTTGATGGGCGAGGACGCGCCCCCCTTCTGATGAGAAAAGCAAGAAAGCCTGGCGCTTCTCACCGAATCTGGTCCGCTGCTGGTCGGCCGGCCGCGTCAGTTCACCTTCGCTGAGAACCCACACACCCCTTCGGTGGTGGGAGGGTGGGCCGCCGCGCTGAGCGCCAGGCGCGACGGCCCACGTCCTGCGGTACGCACTGCGCGGTGCGCACCCGGGCCTACAGCGGCAGTCGGTCCGCCCCGGCCAGCGCACCGACCACGAGCGGGACCGTCGGCGCGGGCAGCACCGCACCGGTACGCAACCTCGGCGTCCAGCCGGCGTCGGAGTCCAGGTCCGGATCGTGGGCGGCGTTGTACGCGGCGACCAGGTCGACCGGGCGGGGCAGGCCGCCGTGGGCGCGTACCCAGTTGCCCCGGGTGGTGACCGCGGTGCCACCCCAGTCGTAGAGCAGGTCCCCGGCGGTGATGCCGGCGTCGAGGGTGAAGTGGTTGTTCTCGGCGTACACGGCGGACTGCACACCGACGCCGATGGCGTACGCGAAGCCCTCGCCGGCGAGGCGGTACCAGTTGTTGTAGACGTCGACCTGACCGAACCGGACCCGGGGCAGCCGTTGCAGGACCCGGTCGAAGAGGTTGTGGTGCAGGGTCACCCTCAACCGGCCGACGTCCGGGCCGACGGTGTTCGACGAGCCGATCAGCATCACCTTGTCCCGCCCGACGAACCGGTTCCACGAGGCGGTGACCAGGCTGGCGGTGTGCGTGATGTCCAGCGACCCGTCGTGCACCTGGTAGGGGCGACCAAAGTGGACCGGCTGGGCACTGTCCGGGTTGTCGCCGTCGGTGAAGGTGTTGTGGTCGACCCAGACGTGCTCGCTGCGGCGTACCGAGATCTGGTCGTACTGGGAGTTCCAGTTGCCGGTGTCGCCGTCGGTGGGGGACCAGGCCGGGAAACAGTCCCGGGCGTCGTCGAAGGTCAGGTTGCGGACGATGACGTTGTCAGCCCCGTCGATCATCAGGGTCAGCCCGGTCAGCCGGGCCGTGGGCAGCCCGACGATGGTGGTGTTCGGGCCGACGTTGATCTGGGTCTGCCTCGTCTGCCGGGACACCGAACGCACCCGGGCCGCCTCCAGCGCCCCGCTCGGCGGTATCCGGCCCCACACCGCCGGGTCGTACGCGGCCAGGTAGGCCGGCAGCGAATACGCCGGGTCGGCGAGGTCGGTGCAGTCGAGCAGGGTGCCGTCGTCGGCCTCGAAGCCGTCCACGGTGCCGTCGACGACGATCACCTTGGGGGTGTCGTTGCTCTTGTTGGTGGCGTTGTCGCCGCCCAGCGCGCGCACCAGTTCGGCCCGGGTACGGACCAGGTGCACCTGGTCGGCGGTGGCCGCCGCACCGCCGGTGGTGCCGACCCCGTCGGCGGCCCAGCCGTCACCGGGAGGCAGGGTCTGCCGGGCGAACGCCTCGGCCCAGCGGGGCGGTGACGCGGTGGGGTCGGGCGCCGCGGTCGCCACCGCGCCCGGCACGAGGACCAGGGAGAGGGCGACCAGAGCCGCCCCCGTGAATCGTGGACGCATGAGTGCTCTCCGAGATGTCCCAGGTTTGCCGTACGTCGTCCGCGGCCCGCGCAGTGGGCCGGGTCAGTCGTCCCCTTCCGTCAGATCTGCGCGTACCGGCGGCACCGCCCACGGCACCGCCAACTCCGACAGCAGCGCACCCTGCTCGGCCGCCTGGCGCAGGACCGCGTTCACCCCGCGTACCGTCACCGACCGGTCCGCTCCGGTCCCGTTGACGCTCACCAGGTCGCCGTCGAGCAGTGTCGGCTCGGGAGCGGCCTGGACCGCCTCCAGCACGGCGGTGAACGGCGCGGTCCGGGCCAACGGCGCGATCAGCGGTACCCCCCTCGGGTCGGCCCGGTGCGCCACCAGGTTCTCCAGCAGGCCGCGCCGGCCCGGCACCGTACGCGGCGCGTCGTCACCGGGCAGCAGCAGCCGGTCGGTCGGGTACTCCAGCACCGCGCGGCCCGCGGTGCCGGTCACCACGACCTCCCCGGCGACGAACTCCTCGCCGGCCAACGTCACCGCGGCCACGATCGGCGGCCCGGCGTGGCCGACGACCCGCAGGGCCGCGGTGTCGTCCACCTCGATCGGGCGGACCCGGTACCGCTCCACCTCGATGCGGGCCGGGCGCACCGGGGCACCGACGACGCTCTCGGCCACCGCCAGGCACTGCATCACCGCGTGCGCCAGCGGGTTCGCCAGCGCCCCGTCCAGCACCGGCCGGCCGTCCAGGGTGCGCCGCCCGGCCCACGGGGCGCGGGCGTAGTAACCGTCGGCACGCTGCCACGCCGCGACCGTGCCGATGCCGGTGACCGTGCCGAGCACACCCCGCCGGATGGCGGCCGACAGCTCGGCCAACGCGGCCGAGCCCAACGCCTGAAAGCCCACCTGACAGGCCCGACCGGTGGCGGCCAGCGCCGCCACCAACGTCCGGTGCTCGGCCATGTCGAGCACCGGCGGCTTCTCCAGCAGCACGTCCGCGCCGGCGGCGAGGACGTCCAGGGCGATCGGCAGGTGGGTGTGCGGCGGAGTGCAGACCACCACCACGTCCGGCCGGGCCACCGCCAGCATCTCCCGGTGGTCGGTGTGCACCGTGACGTCCGCCGGGACCGGCGCGGCGGGCTCGTCCTCGATCGGACGCACGTCGACCAGCGCCACCAGCCGTACCCGGCCGGCCTCGTGCAGCGCGGCGACCACCCGCCGGTGCCAGCGGCCGTGCCCGTTCGCCCCGACGACCGCCACCCGAGGCGGCGCGGCGCTCACGGTGCCCCCTTGGTTCGCGGCTGCGGGGCTCGCAGGCCCGGCTCACTCCTCGCGCTCACGGTGCCTCCTTGGTTCGCGGCTGCGGGGCTCGCAGGCCCGGCTCACTCCTCGCGCTCACGGTGCCTCCTTGGTTCGCGGCTGCGGGGCTCGCAGGCCCGGCTCACTCCTCGCGCTCACGGTGCACCCGCCAGGGTGCCCGCCGCCCCGTGCTCGCGCAGGGCGGTCAGCCAGCCGGTCACCTCGGCCCGCACCTGGTCGTCCTCGGCCAACGCGGCCGGGAAGACCTCACGCAGCGCGAAGACCGCGTCCACGGTGCCCGCCGGGGTGTCCGGGGCGGCGGCCAGCGCGGCCCGGATCCGGTCGGCGAGCGGATCGTCCAGCGGCAACTGCCGCCCGTCGTCGGCCTGCCCGCCGAGGAACCGCAGCCAGGCCGCCACGACCAGCGCGCCCCAGTGCGCCGGTCGGCCCTCGGCGCGCAGGTCGGCGATGGTGTGCAGGACCCGTTGCGGCAGCTTCTGCGAGCCGTCCATGGCCACCTGCAGGGTGCGGTGCCGGATCGCCGGGTTGGCGAACCGGCCCAGCACCTCGTCGCCGTAGTCGACCACCCGCACCCCGCCGGGCGGGGTGAAGCTGTGTGCCACGTCCTCGGCGATGAACCGGCGCAGCACCCCGATGAGGCCGGGCAGGGCCAGGGCCTCGGCGATGGTCTCGCAGCCGGCCACCGCACCGAGGTAGGCCACCGCCGAGTGCACGCCGTTGAGGCCGCGCAGCTTGAGCCGCTCCCAGGGGCCGGCGTCGTCGGTGAGCACCGCGCCGGCCCGCTCCCAGGCCGGCCGGCCGCCGGGGAAGTCGTCCTCCACCACCCACTGGGTGTAGGGCTCCGCGGCCACCGCCGCCAGGTCGCTCACCCCGAGGGCGGCGCGGGCGGTGGCCAGCGTCTCGTCGGTGCTGGCCGGGACGATCCGGTCCACCATGGTGCCGGGGAAGGTGACCTGCGCGGCGAGTCGCTCCAGCGTCGCGTCCGCGACGCCGGCCAGGACCAGCGCCTGCCGCACCAGCTCCCGCAGCCGCCGCCCGTTGGCGGGCAGGTTGTCGCAGCTGACCAGCGCGATCGGTCCGGCGTCGGCGGCGTCGCGGGCGAGCAGCCCGCGTACCAGCAACCCGGGTACGGTCTGCGGCGGGCGGTCGGTGGTCAGGTCGAGGGTCAACTGCGCGTCGGCGCGCAGCTCCCCGCTGACCGGGTCGAGTTGGTACGCCTTCTCCGTCACGGTCAGCGTCACCACCCGGATCGCCGGGTCGGCGAGCAGGGCGACCACCGCCGACGGGTCGCTGGCCGCGTGCCGTACGCCGGCCAGCGACCCGATGACCCGGGTAGCCGCGGCCTCGGCGGAGAGCGTGCTGACGCTGAACAGGCCGTCCTGCGCCGCGAGGGCCCGCACCAGCGCGGTGCTGCGCGGGGCGACCCCGACGATGGCCCAGTCCCCGCCGGCCGCGCCGATCGCCGCCTCGGTGTACACCGCCTGGTGGGCGCGGTGGAACGCACCCAGCCCGAGGTGGACGACGCCGGCCGGCACCGTGCCGGGACGCACCAGCGGCCGGCTCTCGGCGGGTAACCGCCGCAGGGTGGCCAGGCCGAGCAGCTCCGTGCTGACACTCACCGCCATGCCGGACCCTCCGGGAAGCGGAACCCGGCGACCGACTCCGGCTTCATGGTGGTGCTGTAGCCGGGGGCGGTGGGCAGCAGGTAGCGGCCGCCGCGGGTGCGGACCGGGTCGACGAAGTGCTCGTGCAGGTGGTCGACGTACTCCACCATCCGCCCCTCCAGGCTGGTGCCGACGCGCAGGAAGTCGAACGCCGTCAGGTGCTGCACGTACTCGCACAGGCCGACGCCCCCGGCGTGCGGGCAGACCGGCACCCCGAACTTCGCCGCCATCAGCAGCTCCGCCAGGACCTCGTTGACCCCACCGACCCGGCAGGCGTCGATCTGCATCACGCCGATCGCCTCGGCCTGCAGGAGCTGCTTGAAGATGACCCGGTTGGCGGCGACCTCGCCGGTGGCGACCCGGCACCGGCCGCCGGTCAGCTCGGTGACCGCCCGGGCGATCCGGGCGTGACCGAGCACGTCGTCGGCGTGCGTCGGCTCCTCGATCCAGTACGGGTCCACCTCGGCCAGCGCGGTCATGGTGGCGATCGCCTCGTCGACGTCCCAGACCTGGTTGGCGTCCATCATCAGCAGCGCGTCCGGGCCGATCTCGGCGCGGATGATCCGGGCCCGGCGCAGGTCGTCCTCGGGCGCACCGCCGACCTTCATCTTCATCGCCCGCCACCCCTGGGCGTACGCCTCGCGGGTCAGCGCCCGGACCTTGTCGTCCGGGTACCCCAGCCAGCCGACCGAGGTGGTGTACGAGGGCAACCCGTCGCGTTCCAGCTCGGCGAGCCGGTCGGCGAGACCGTCGCGGCCCTTGTCCAGGATGGCCGCCGCCTCCGCCGGGGTGAGCGCGTCGGTGATGTGGTGGAAGTCGACGTTGGCCACCAGTTCCTCGGTGGACAACTCCGCGAGGTAGCGCCACATCGGCTTGCCGGCGAGTTTGGCGCGCAGGTCCCAGACCGCGTTGACCAGCGCCCCGGTGGCCATGTGGATGACGCCCTTCTCCGGGCCCAGCCAGCGTAGCTGCGGGTCGGCGACGAGGGCGCGCCAGAAGGCCACCGGCGCGGCGGTGATCTCCTCGACCGTACGGTCCCGTACGTGGTGGGCCAGGGCACGGACGGCGGCGCAGGTGATCTCGTTTCCCCGACCGTTGGTGAAGGTGAACCCGGCGCCCGTCGGGCCGCCGTCGGTGCGCAGCTCGACGTAGGTGGCCGAGTAGTCACCCCGGTTGATCGCGTCGGAGCCGTCACCGGCCGCCGCGGTGGGGAAGCGGACGTCGTGCACGTCGACGCCGGTGATCCGCACACTCATGAGAAATCCCCCAGTTTGAAGACCTTCTTCGGCAGCCGGTACGCCAGGTCGACGATGGTCTCGGCGGCCTCGTGCTCGGTCAGCCGGTGTTCGGCGACCAGCCGGGCGAGGAAACCGGCGTCGACTCGGCGGGCCACGTCGTGGCGTACCGGGATGGAGCAGAACGCGCGGGTGTCGTCGACGAAACCGGCGGTGTTGTAGAAGCCGGCCGACTCGGTGACCGCCTCCCGGAAGCGCCGCAGCACCTCGGGGGAGTCCAGGAACCACCAGGGCGCGCCGAGGTAGAGCGCGGCGTAGCCGCCGGCGAGGGGCGCCAACTCGCGGCTGAAGGTGTACTCGTCGAGGGTGTAGACCACCACCCGCAGCCGGGGGTCGTTGCCGTGGGCGTCCAGCAGCGGGGCGAGCGCGTGCACGTACTCGGTGGCCTGCGGCACGTCGCCGCCGACGTCCCGGCCGTGCCGGGCGTACAGCCAACGGTTGTGGTTGCGGACCGCGCCGGGGTGCAGCTGCAGGACCAGCCCGTCGTCCAGCGACATCCGGGCGAACTCCACCAGCATGTGCGCCCGGAACGCCTCGGCGTCGGCGGCGTCGGCCGCACCGCGCAGGCCCTTGTCGTACAGGGCGGCGGCCTGCGCCGGGTCGAGCACCAGCGTACGGGCGGTGGGGTGGCCGTGGTCGGAGGAGGTGGCCCCGGCCGCGATGAACGCCGCCCGACGGGCGCGCAGCGCGGCCAGGTAGCCGGCGTACGTCCCGGTGTCCTCGCCGGCGATCTCGCCCAGCCGGTCGACGTTGTTCCGCCACCCGTCGAACTCCATGTCGACCACGTTGTCCGGACGGAAGGTGGTGATGACCCGGCCGCCCGGCCCGCCCCAGCCGTCGGCGGCGAGCCTGGCGTGCTGCCCCAGGTCGTCCAGGGGCGACTCGGTGGTGGCCAGCACCTCGATACCGAACCGGGTGAACAGCGCCCGGGGCCGGAACTCCGGCTCGGCCAGCCGGGCGGCCAGCTCGTCGTAGACGGTGTCGGCGGTGGCGGGGCTCAGCGGCGTGGTCACCCCGAACACACTGGTGAAGGTACGTTCCAGCCAGAGCCGGGACGGGGTGCCCCGGAACAGGTGCCAGTGCGCGGCGAATCGTCGCCAGATGCTCCGCCCGTCGGTCTCCACCGGACTGCCGTCCACCGTCGGCACCCCCAGCTTCGCCGGGGGGACGCCCTGGCTGAGCAGCATCCGGGTGAGGTAGTGGTCGGGCACGATGAGCAGTCGGGCCGGGTCGGGGAACGGCCGGTCCTCGGCGAGGATCGCCGGGTCCACGTGCCCGTGCGGGGAGATGATCGGCTGCGGCCCGGCCAGGGCGTACAGGGCCCGGGCGAGCCGGCGGACACCCGGGTCGGCGGGGAGGAGCACGTCGTCAGGGGTCGGCACAGGGCCTCCTCGGCAGGGTCAGGGCAGGGTGATCAGGTCAGCGACCCGGACCGGCTCACCGGTCTCCATGCAGCGGTTGGCCGCCAGGCCGGTCAGCAGGGCCAGCGCGCCGTCGCGGGCGGTGGCGGCGCGGTGCAGCGGGTCGGCTTCGCCGCCGAAGAGCACCCTCGTCATCCGGGCGTCCGCGCCGCCGTGGCCCTGGCGGGTGTGGCCCTCGACCGGGATGACGGTCGGTGGCTGCCAGAACGGGCGCAGGGTGAGGGTCGCGCCGCCGGCCTCGGCGGCGGCCTGGTCGCCGTGCAGCGCTGCGCCCTTGAGCGCGCCGGCCGCCGCCGGGCTGACGAAGTCGTTCTCGACGACCTCCAGTTCCAGCCGGCCGTGGCTGCCGTTGACCATCACCCGGTAGCCCTCCCAGGGGGCGTACGCGGTGAGGTGGTAGGTCATCGTCGCGCCGTTGGTGTAGCGGGCGAGTACCGCCATGTCGTCCTCGATGCTCACCCCGGGGGCGAAGACGTTGCGGTCGCGCTGGTAGCCGTCCTCGGCCTCGGCGTCGAGGTACAGCTCCCGCAGTCGGGGGTGTTCGGCCAGCCGCAGCGCGAACGGGTCGTCGGCCGCGGCGGGGGCGCCGTGTGCCCGGTCGTAGTCGCGGGCGTACCCGTGCCGGCGGCCGCTCTCGCCGTAGAAGAAGAGCCGTCCGGCGGCGTACACGTCGACCGGCGCGGCGTCCAGCCACCAGTTGACCAGGTCGAAGTGGTGGCTGGCCTTGTGCACCATCAGCCCGCCGGAGGTGGCCTTGTCCCGGTGCCAGCGGCGGAAGTAGTCGGCGCCGTGCCGTACGTCCAGCAGCCACTCGAAGTGCACCGACCCGATCTCGCCGACCGCCCCGTCGGCGAGCAGCCGGCGCACTTGCTCGTGCAGCGGGTTGTAGCGGTAGTTGAAGGCGACGGTGACCTGCCGGCCGGTCTCGGCGACCGCGTCCAGGATCCGCCGGCAGCGTGGGACGTCCACCGTCATCGGCTTTTCGGTGATGACGTCGCAGCCGGCGCGGAGCGCGGCGACGATGTACGCGTCGTGGGTCGAGTCGACCGTGGTCACCAGCACCACGTCGACCCGTTCCTTGGCGAGCATGGTGGCGAAGTCGGCGGCCGGGTACGTCGGCACGGCGGGGTGGCCCAGGGCGACCAGCCACCGGTTGTGGGCGTCCATCCGCCGCTGGTTGACGTCGGCGAAGGCGACCAGCTCCGCGGTGTCCGCGTGCTCGGTCACCAGCGCGCGGACGAACATCTCGGCCCGGGCCCCGGTGCCGACCAGGGCGTGGCGACGCCGCCCGGGTGGTGATGACATGCGGTCGACCTCCCGCTCAGGCTGCAAAGGTTTGCAGCGAAGAAACCACGCGAACGAAGACCGCGTCAATGATCGCCGCCAATCCAGTGGCTTTTGCCCAAAATGATGCGGACTTGTCGGATTGCTAGGAGGCTCTTCGTCGTCGAGCCGTAACAGTAAGCCGTTGACACTGACACAACCGTTTGCATTAATGGGCGGCACCGCTGTGACCGCAGCCACACGCCTGACGGGGGGGAGGCCCGCTCGTGCCAGCCACCATCCGCGACGTCGCGCGGGCCTCGGGCGTGCACATCTCCACCGTGTCCCGCACCTTCTCGGCACCGCACCTGGTGAACCCGGACACCCGGGTCAGGGTGCTGGCCTGCGCCGAGGACCTGGGCTACCGGCCCAACCGGGCGGCGCGGGCGCTGATCACCGGTCGGACGCACAACATCGGCCTGATCATCGCCGACATCGCCAACCCGTTCTTCCCGCCGCTGATCAAGGCGGCCGAGGGGCAGGCACGGCATCGCGACTACCACGTCTTCGTGGCCGACACCAACGAGGACGCCGCCGCCGAGGAGGAGCTGGTCCACGCCTTGGCCAAGCAGGTGGACGGGGTGCTGCTGTGCAGCCCCCGGATGAGCAACGCCCTCATCGAGCAGGTCAGCCGGGAGGTTCCGGTGGTGGTGATAAATCGCCAGGTCGCCGGCCTGCCCTGCGTGGTGATGGACGTCGGGCAGGGCGCCCGGTCCGCGATCGAGCACCTGCTCGGCCTCGGCCACCGACGGATCGCGCTGCTCGGGGGCCCGCGCGGGTCCTGGACCAACCGGGAGATCCGACGGGCGGCCGGGGCCGCCGCCCGCTCCGGCGGTGCCGAGCTGACCGTGCTCGGCCCCAACCCGCCCACCGAGACCGGTGGCGGCGCGCAGGCCGAGCAGGTACGCCGCAGCGGCGTCACCGCCGTGCTCGCGTACAACGACCTGATGGCCATCGGGCTGATCGAAGGGCTGGACCAGCTCGGTCTGCGCGTACCGCAGGACGTCAGCGTGGTCGGGATCGACGACATCGCGCTGAGCCGGCTCACCCGCCCCAAGTTGACGACGGTGGCCACGCCGACTGCGGCCGCCGGCCGGACGGCCGTCGACATGTTGCTGCAACACGACCCCGAGCCCCGCCCGCGCGGCGGGGGACGGGCCGCGGCTGTCGGCGACCGTCGCACCACCGCACAGGTAATGCTCCAGACCGAGTTGGTCATCCGCGACTCGACCGGGCCCGCGCCGGGCTCCGGTCGAACTCGTTCCGGTGGCCCGTCGGCAGACCCGGGCCCGCACGCCGTGCGGAACTCGGCGGCCCGGTGGGCGTCACCGGTGACGCCGTCGCCTCCTAACGCCGAGGAGTAAGCACTGATGCACCCCGTTACGCCCCCCGCCGCCGGCTCGCCGGCCGGCCCCTCCTTCCGTACCCTGGCAGCACCCCGCCGCCGGATCCTGCGCGGCGTGGTCGCCGCCGTGGTCGCCGCCCCGCTGATGTTCGGCGCGGCGGCCTGCGGCGACGGCGGGGCCGCCCCCGGTGACGGCAAGGTCACGCTCTCCATCTTCTGGTGGGGCGGCGAGGGCCGGGCCAAGCTCACCGAGGACGCCCTGGCCCTCTACACCAAGAAGAATCCGAACGTGACCTTCGAGAAGACCTTCCAGGCCAACCAGGGGTACTTCGACAAGCTGGCCACGCTCACCGCCGGCGGCAACCCACCGGACATCTTCCAGATCGACGACAACTACCTCGCCGAGTACGCCGGCCGCAGCACGGTGCTGGACCTCACCAGCTACAAGGACTCCGGCAAGCTCGACGTGTCCAAGTTCCCCAAGAGCCTGCTGGAGTACGGCATCGTCGACGGCAAGCTCGCCGGCGTGGCGGCGGGGGAGAACACCCAGGGCCTGGTCTACAACAAGACGCTGCTGACCAAGCACGGCCTCCCGGAGCCGACCACCGGCATGAGCTGGGAGGAGCACATCGCCTGGGCCGAGCAGGTGACGAAGAAGACCAAGGTCCCCGGCACGCAGGACCCGAGCGCCGACTACAAGGCGCTCTGGGTGTGGCTGCGCCAGCAGGGCAAGGACCTGTACAAGGGCAAGGACCTCGGCTTCGACGAGGCGGACGTGACCCGCTGGTTCGAGCTGTGGAAGGGAGCCCGCGACCGCGGCGCCACCCCGACCCCGGACGTGATCCACGAGGGCAACTCCAGCGACATCACCAAGCAACTCGTGGTCACCGGCAAGTCGGCGACCTCCTGGGTCTGGGTCAACCAGATGCCCGACCTGAAGAAGAACACCTCCGACGATCTGGGTGTCGTGGCGTACCCGGGTGACCCGAGTGCCCAGTGGGCGCGAGCGTCGATGTACTGGTCGGTGTTCAAGGGCAGCAAGAACCGGGACGCCGCGGTCGACGTGATCAACTTCCTGGCCAACGACCCGGAGGCGGTGGCGCTGCTCGGCACCGACCGTGGTCTGCCCTCGAACATGGACCTGCGGGCCAAGGTCAGCGAGACGGCGACCGACCCGGCGATGAAGCAGTCGATCGCGGTCGAGACCGAGCTGGCGGCGACGTTCGGCCCCTCCCCGCAGGTGCCGATCAAGGGCCACAGCAAGGTCAAGTCCGAGCTGGTCAAGGCCGCGGAGAACGCTCAGTACGGCCGGGCCACCCCGGCCGAGGCGGCGAAGCAGTTCCTCGCCGCCTGCAAGTCCGCGATCGCCTGACCTCGCGGCTGACGGAAAGGAGCCGGCCCGTGGCCCTCACCACGGCCCCCGGCCGGACCGGACCCACCCGTTCCGCCCGGCCCCACGCCTCCCGGCGTGGGGCCGGGCGGGACCGGCACGGTGAAGGTCTGGCCGGCTACGTATTCCTCTCGCCCTGGCTCATCGGACTGATGGGCGTCACGGCGATCCCCATGCTGCTCTCGCTCTACCTCAGCTTCACCAACTACGACATCCTCACTCCGCTGTCCGAGGTGCAGTGGGTGGGGCTGGCCAACTACGAGCGGATGTTCACCGCCGACCCGTCGTACTGGCACGCGGTGCGGGTCACCCTCACCTTCGCGCTGGTGGCCGTCCCGCTGAAGCTCGCCGCCGCGCTCGGCGTCGCGCTGCTGCTCAACCGGGCCTGGCGCGGCGTCGGGCTGTTCCGCGGCCTGTTCTACCTGCCGTCGCTGCTCGGCGGCAGCGTCGCCCTGGCGATCGTCTGGGTGAACATGTTCAACCGGGACGGCGCGTTCAACTCGTTCCTGGCCCTCTTCGGCATCGAGGGGCTGCCCTGGGTCAACGACCCGGAGTGGGCTCTGGAGACGCTGATGCTGCTGGCGATCTGGCAGTTCGGCGCCCCGATGGTGATCTTCCTGGCCGGGCTCAAGCAGGTGCCCACCGAACTGTACGAGGCGGCCTCGGTCGACGGGGCCGGCCGGGTCAGCCAGTTCTGGCACGTCACCCTGCCGATGCTCTCCCCCGTCATCTTCTTCAACCTGGTGCTGGAGACCATCAACGGCTTCCAGGGCTTCACCGCGGCGTTCGTGCTCAGCAACGGCACCGGCGGCCCGGTCGACTCGACCCTGATGTACACGTTGAAGCTGTACATCTCCGGTTTCACCGACCTGGAAATGGGCTACGCCTCGGCGATGGCCTGGGTCTTCCTGATCGCGATCGCGCTGATCACCACGGTCTTCTTCAGCACCGGGCGGTTCTGGGTGCACTACTCCGACGGGGAGCGGTGATGGTGGCGGTGACCTCGACGGCACCCCGGCAGGGAGCTCGCAGGCCGGGCGGACGGCAGGCCCTGCGGCTGGTCGTCCTGATCGTGATCGTCGCGGTCGTGCTCTATCCGCTGCTGTGGATGGTCGGCACGTCGGTGAAGTCGCAGCAGGAGATCGTCAGCAACATCGGTCTGCTGCCGGAGCGGTTCACCCCGGGCAACTACCGCCAGGGGTGGCACAACTTCGACCTCAGCTTCGGCCGGTTCTTCCTCAACAGCGCCATGGTCAGCCTGCTCACCGTGGTCGGCAACGCGGTCTCCTGCCTGCTGGCCGCGTACGCCTTCGCCCGGCTGCGGTTCCGGCTGCGGGGGATCTGGTTCGCCATCATGATCGGCACCCTGTTGCTGCCCGGGCACGTGCTGATCGTGCCGCAGTACATCCTCTTCCGCAGCCTGGGCCTGGTCGGCGGCGACTGGCCGTACCTGCCGCTGCTGATCCCGCAGTTCCTCGCCACCGAGGCGTTCTTCGTCTTCCTGATGGTGCAGTTCATGCGCGGCATCCCCCGCGAGCTGGACGAGGCCGCCAAGATCGACGGCGCGAGCCCGTACGGCACCTTCCGGCACGTGATTCTGCCGCTGAGCCGCCCGGCGCTGGTCACCACCGCGATCTTCTCGTTCATCTGGACCTGGAACGACTTCTTCCGCCAGTTGGTCTTCCTGTCCAGCCTGGAGGACTACACGGTGCCGGTGGCGCTGACCCTGTTCATCGACTCCACCGGCCAGAGCGCGGTCGGGCCGATGTTCGCCATGTCGGTGCTGTCGCTGCTGCCGGTCTTCCTGTTCTTCCTCGCCTTCCAGCGGATGCTCGTCGAGGGCATCAACACCAGTGGACTCAAGGGATGAGCGACACCGAACCCCGCCGGGACTGGCGGGACACCCTGCGCGACGCCACCGACCTGGCGCTGCTCGGCTTCCTCCTCGTGCTGGCCGCGCTGCCGCTGCTCACCCTCGCCCCGGCGGCGGCCGTCGCCAGCGCCGCCGTGCACGACCGGGTCACCAACGGCGGCTGGCCGGCGCTGCGCACCACCGCGGCCCGGTTCACCCGGGCGCTGCCGACCGGCCTGACGGCGAGCGCCGTCGCGCTCGCCGCCGCCGTCGCCGTCGGCGCCGACCTGCTGGCGCTCGCCGCCGGGCGGGTCCCCGGCGGGCCACCCGCTCTGGCCGTCACCGCCCTGGTCGCCGCCGCCCTGACCGGGTACGCCGGGCTGGTCGTGGTGGCGGTCGGCCGCACCGGCGGGCGGGGCTGGCGGGACGCCGCCCGCGCGGCGGCGCGTACCGGGCTGGACCGCCCCGGCACCTGGGCCGCGGCCAGCGGGGTGTGTGTCCTCGCCGGACTGCTCGCCGCGCTGGTCACCCCGGTGGCGGTGCCGATCCTCGCCGGATACGCCCTGGCCGCACTGCACGCGGTCGCCCGACCGCTGGCCCGGGTGGTGACGCCGTGACCGAGGAACCGACCCTGCGGGTGGGTGACGTCGAGGTCGCCCGGTACGTGCTGCACCCCGACCTGGACCCCCGGCACGGCCCCCGGCCGTACCTGCACCCGGTCCGGACCATCGCCGGCACACCGGTCACCGACGCCTTTCCCGCCGACCACGTCTGGCACCTCGGGGCGTCCCTGGCGGTGCAGGACGTCGACGGCACCAACCTGTGGGGCGGCCGGACGTACGTGCGTGGCAGCGGCTACACCTGGCGGGACGACCACGGCGTGATCGCCCACACCGGCTGGGTCGACCGTGGCCCGGACCGGCTGGAACACCAGTTGCAGTGGCGCGACCGCGACGGCGGCGTGCTGCTCACCGAGCACCGACGGCTCGGCGCGACGGCGGTGGCGACGGACGTGTGGCGGCTCGACGCCGACTACACCCTCACCGCCCCGGCCGGACGGGACGTGCGCCTGGGCAGCCCGGCCACCAACGGCCGCCCCGGCGGGGCCGGCTACGGCGGGTTCTTCTGGCGGGCGGTGGCCGACGGTGAGCCTTCGGTGTTCACCCCGGACTCGGCGGGGGAGCAGGCCGCCAACGGCAGCGCCGCGCCCTGGGTGGCGATGACCGGGGTGGCGCCGGGCGGTGGGGCGTACACCCTGGTCTTCACGGGGTTGGGCCCGGGCGACCGGTGGTTCGTGCGGACCGCGATGTACCCGGGTGTCTGCGTGGCTTTCGCCTTCGACCACCCGGCCGTGGTGCCGGCCGGCGGGGACCGGCGCGGCCGGCACGCCGTCCTGGTCGCCGACGGCACCCTGGACCGGACGCGGATCGCCGCCCTGCTGCACCACGGGGACGAGGCATGACCGGCGGGCACCCGGCCGGGCCGGGCCGGGACGCGACCGGTGGACCGGAGGTGGCCACGGTGGGCGAGACCATGGTGGTGCTCACCCCCGACCCGGTGGCGTCGCTGGAGCGGGCCGACCGGCTCGGCGTCTCGGTCGGCGGCGCGGAGTCCAACCTGGCCGTGGCGCTGGCCGGCCTCGGCCACCGGGTGGGCTGGGTGAGCCGGGTCGGCGACGACCCGTTCGGGCGGCGGGTGGTCCGGCACGTCACCGACGCCGGGGTGGACGCCCTGGTCGAGGTCGACCCGACCGCGCCCACCGGGGTCTACCTGAAGGACCCGGACCCGGGCCGGACCGCCGTGCACTACTACCGGTCCGGCTCCGCCGCCTCCCGGCTGGGCCCGGACGCGTTGGACGACCGGCGGCTGGCCGGGGTCCGGCTGCTGCACCTGACCGGGGTGACCGCCGCGCTCTCGCCGTCGTGTGCCGCGCTCGTGGAGTACGCGCTGACCGACCGGCCGCTGGGTGCGGCCCGGATCAGTTTCGACGTCAACCACCGGGCCCGGCTCTGGCCGCCCACCGCAGCCGCGCCGGTGCTGCGCCGGCTCGCCGACCGGGCCGACGTGGTCCTCGTCGGGCAGGACGAGGCGGACACCCTCTGGGGATGCGCCGACCCGGCCGCGGTGCGTGCGCTGCTGCCGGGACCGGACCTGGTGGTGGTCAAGGACGCCGGAATCGGCGCGACCCTGCTGCCGCGCACCGGCCCTGCCGTGTTCGTGCCGGCGCTGCGGGTGCCGGTACGCGAACCCGTCGGCGCTGGCGACGCCTTCGCCGCCGGTTTCCTCTCCGGGCTGCTACGCGACCTCGCCCCCCGCGACTGCCTGCGGCTGGGCCACCTCTGCGCCGCACCCACCCTGACCGTCCCCGGCGACACCGCGCCGCCGCCCGGGCGGGAACTGGTCGACCGGCTGCTCGCCCTGCCCGCCGCCGCCTGGGCGCAGCTCGACCCGGTGGGGGTCGGGCTGATTCCCGCCGTGCCGCGTCGCGCGGGCGGCAGCGATTCCGATGTGCCGCGTCGCGTGGGCGGCAATGATCCAGACAGGAGCAGCCGATGACCTCGCACGACTTCGCGCCGATCTTCGCCGGTGTCCGGGTGATGGTGATCCTGCGTGACCTGCCGGTGGCGGAGACCGTCCGCCTCGCCGAGCAGGCGTGGGAGCTGGGCATCGACGTGGTCGAGGTGCCGATCCGCACGCCGGAGGCCGGGCAGTCCCTGCGGGCCGCCGTCGCGGCCGGCCGGGAGCGGGGCCGCCCGGTGGGGGCCGGCACCGTCCGTACCCCCGCCCAGGTCCGCCTGGCGGCCACCGCGGGTGCCGCGTTCACCGTCGCGCCCGGGCTCGATCTGGCGATCGCCGACGCGGCGGTGACCTACGGCATCCCGCACCTGCCGGGGGTCGCCACCCCGACCGAGGCGCAGCGGGCCCTCGACCACGGGCTGGTCTGGCTCAAGGCGTTCCCGGCGGTGAGCCTCGGCCCGCAGTGGTTCCGGGCGATGGCCGGGCCGCTGCCGGAGCTGCGGTTCGTGGCCACCGGCGGGATCGACGCGGACAACGCGGGGGACTTCCTCGCGGCCGGTGTGAAGGTGGTCGCGGTCGGGTCGGCGCTGGCCGACCCCCGGCAGATCCCCCGGCTGGCGGAACTGGCCACCGCGCGGGCCTGAGCCGTTCCGCTCCCGTCGGCGCCGTGGTCGGTCAGCGCGGCGCGGGGCCGAGGCTCTCGCGGCGGACCAGGGTGGCGGGAAGCACCTCGACCCGGGGCCCGCCGCCAGCCGGGTCGAGGGCGAGGGTCATCGCCCGGGCCCCCAGCTCGACCAGGGGCAACCGGACCGTGGTCAGCGTCGGGGTGACGTCGGCGGCCACCGGCATGTCGTCGAAGCCCACCACCGACACCTGCTCGGGCACCCGGATGCCCCGCTGCCGCAGCAGGGCCAACGCGCCGACGGCCATCGAGTCGTTGAGCGCCACCAGCGCGGTCAGCCCGGGACAGGCGTCCAGCAGCGCGGCGGCGGCGCGGGCTCCGCCGTCGCGGTCGAAGTCGGCGTAGCGGATGTGCTCCTCCGGCAGCGGCGCACCGGCCTCGGCCAGCGCGGCCCGCAGCCCGCCCAACCGGTCGGTGATCGTGGTCAGCACCTGGGGACCGGCGATCACGCCGATCTGCCGGTGCCCCAGGCGGAGCAGTTCTTCGGCGAGCAGTCGGCCGCCGACATCGTTGGCGGGCATCACCGCGTCGCCCGGGTGCTCGTGCCGGCCGACCACCGCGACCCGGCCGCCGGTGGCCTCGTACGCGGCCAGCTTCTCGGTGAGCCGGGCGGTGAAGTCGGCGTCGTGGTAGCCCGAGCCGGCCAGCACGATCGCGGCGACCTGCTGGCCGCGGAGCATCTCGACGTACTCCAGCTCGCGCTCGGGGTCGCGGTAGCTGTTGCAGATGATCACCAGCCGCCCCCGGTCGGTGGCCACCCGTTGCAGGCCCCGGGTCAGCTCGGCGAAGTACGGGTCGGAGACGTCGTGCACCACCACGCCCACCACGCTGCGCTGCGGCCGGGCCAGCAGTTGGGCGTGCGCGTTCGGGACGTACCGCAGCTCGGCGACGGCGCGCAGCACCCGTTCGCGCAGCTCGTCGGCGACCGGTTTGCTGCTGCCGTTGATCACCCGGGAGGCCGTGGCGGGGGAGACGCCCGCGCGGCGGGCCACGTCGGCCAAGGTTGCCAACTGTCACCCCCGTGTGCGTCCGGTTTCCGCGCCTGGCGCGGTCGACGGACAGGCTACCGCAAGATCCATGGGTGCAGGCTCTTGCCTGGCGTGCCGGGTGCCCCCTACGCTGCCAGGAAAGCGCTTACCTGAACACATGAAGGGACGACCATGACCCGAAGGTCGATCGGCATCATCGTCAACGGCGTCACCGGTCGGATGGGATACCGCCAACACCTGGTCCGGTCGCTGCTGGCCCTGCGTGAACAGGGCGGCCTGGCCCTGCCCGACGGCACCCGGATCTGGCCGGAGCCGATCCTCGTCGGCCGCGACGAGGGCCGGCTGCGCGCCGTGGCCGAGCGGCACGGGCTCACCGACTGGACCACCGACCTGACCGCCGCCCTCGCCCGCGACGACGCCGAGATCTACTTCGACGCGCAGGTGACCCAGCAGCGGGAGAAGGCCATCCGGCAGGCGATCGACGCCGGCAAGCACATCTACACCGAGAAGCCCCTCGCCGAGTCCAGCGCCGCCGCGATGGAACTGGTCCGGGCCGCCGACGCGGCCGGCATCCGCACCGGCGTGGTGCAGGACAAACTCTTCCTGCCCGGCCTGCGCAAGCTCAAGCGGCTGATCGACGGCGGCTTCTTCGGCCGGATCCTCTCCGTGCGCGGCGAGTTCGGCTACTGGGTCTTCGAGGGCGACTGGCAGCCCGCCCAGCGTCCCTCCTGGAACTACCGGGTCGAGGACGGCGGCGGCATCATCATGGACATGTTCCCGCACTGGCAGTACGTGCTGGAGGAGCTGTTCGCCCCGGTGCGCGCGGTCACCTGCCTCGCCGCCACGCACATCCCGCAGCGGGTCGACGAGGCCGGCCGCAGCTACCCGGCCACCGCCGACGACGCCGCGTACGGCATCTTCGAACTCGACGGCGGCGTCGTGGCCGCGCTCAACTCGTCCTGGTGCACCCGGGTACACCGCGACGAACTCGTCGAGTTCCACGTCGACGGCACCGAGGGCAGCGCCGTCGCCGGGCTGCGCCGCTGCCGGGTGCAGCACCGCGCCGTCACCCCCAAGCCGGTCTGGAACCCGGACCTGCCCGCCACCGAGAACTTCCGGGCCCAGTGGACCGAGGTGCCCGACAACGATGAGTTCGACAACGGCTTCAAGGTGCAGTGGGAGGCGTTCCTGCGGCACGTCGTGGCCGGCGACCCGTTCGGATGGGACTTCCTCGCCGGGGCGCGTGGCGTGCAGCTCGCCGAGCTGGGTCTGGAGTCCGCCCGCGAAGGGCGCCGCGTCGAGGTGCCGGAGTTGAACCGATGAGCGTCACCGTCAACCTGCCCGGCGGCGAGACGTACCGGCTGCGCGGGGGGCGGGGCTTCGCGCGCCCCGCCGGGCCGTCGACCAGCCGGGTGGCGTACGCCGCCGCGCACGTCGTGGCGGACCCGGCCGCGGAGAACGTACCGGGTGCCCCGGCCGCCGTCGACTGGGAACGCACCCTGGCCTTCCGGCACCACCTCTGGTCGTACGGGCTCGGGGTGGCCGAGGCGATGGACACCGCCCAGCGCGGCATGGGGCTCGACCACGCCGCCTGCCGCGAACTGATCCGGCGTAGTGCCGCCGAGGCCCGCGCGGTGGGCGGGCGGATCGTCGCCGGGGTCGCCACCGACCAGCTCCCGCCCGGCCCGAGCGCGCTACCCCTGATCACCGAGGCGTACCTCGAGCAGCTCGCCGAGGTCGCCGCCGCCGGGGCGCGGCCGGTGCTGATGTGCAGCCGCCAGCTCGCCGCGACAGCGACCGGCGCGGAGGACTACCTCCAGGTGTACGACCGGCTGCTGACCGCTGCCGACCAGCCCGTCGTGCTGCACTGGCTCGGCGACATGTTCGACCCCGCGCTGGCCGGCTACTGGGGCTCGACCGACCTGGACGAAGCCACCGAGACCGTGTTGCAGTTGATCAAGGACCACCAGGCCCGGGTCGACGGCATCAAGGTCTCGCTGCTCGACGCCGAGCGCGAGGTCGACCTGCGCCGCCGGCTCCCCGAGGGGGTACGCCTCTACACCGGCGACGACTTCAACTACCCCGAGCTGATCCGGGGCGACGAGCAGGGACACTCCGACGCGCTGCTCGGCGTGTTCGCCGCGATCGCGCCGGCCGCCGCCACCGCGCTGGCCGCGCTCGACGCCGGCGACCTGGCCAGCTACGACGAGGTGTTCGCCCCGACCCTGCCGCTGGCCCGGCACCTGTTCGCCACGCCGACCTGGCACTACAAGACCGGCATCGTGTTCCTCGCCTGGTTGACCGGGCACCAGGACCACTTCACCATGCTCGCCGGGCAGCAGGCCGGCCGTTCCCCGGCGCACCTGGCTCGGCTGCTGGTCCTGGCCGACTCCGCGGGGCTGCTGCCGGACGCCGACCTGGCCGCCGCCCGGGCCCGGGCGTACTTCACCGTGGCGGGGGTGGCGCAGTGAGCGCTCCCGCCCCGGTGAGCCGGGTGGCTCCGGCGCCCGGGCTGGAACGGTTCTCCTTCAACCAGGCCACCGCGAAGCACTGGCCGCTGACCGAGGTGGTCGCCGGCTGTGCGGCGGCCGGGGTGCCGGGAATCGGCCTGTGGCGGGAGCCGGTCCAGGAGTACGGCCTGGACCGTGCCGCCCGGCTGGTCCGCGACGCCGGGCTGGAGGTCACCTCGCTGTGCCGGGGCGGGTTCTTCACCGCCCCGGGCTGGCAGGACGAGAACCGCCGGGCCATCGAGGAGGCCGCCATCCTCGGCACCCGGGAACTGGTGCTGGTCTCCGGCGGGTTGCCGGCCGGTAGCCGCGACGTCGACGGGGCCCGGCGGATGGTGGCCGACGCGATCGCCGAACTCGCCCCGGAGGCCGCAGCCGCCGGGGTGCGGCTGGCCATCGAACCGCTGCACCCGATGTTCTGCGCCGACCGGTGCGTGATCGCCACCCTCGGTCAGGCCCTCGACATCGCCGAGCGGTTCGACCCGGACGTGGTCGGGGTGGTGGTCGACACGTACCACATCTGGTGGGACGACAGCGTCTACCAGCAGATCGCCCGCGCCGGGCAGCGGATCGCCGCCTTCCAGGTGGCGGACTGGATCACTCCACTGCCGGAGGGGGTGTTGCTGGGTCGGGGCCTGCCGGGGGAGGGCAGCGTCGAGCTGCGCCGCCTGCGGGAGGCCGTCGACGCGGCCGGCTACACCGGCCCGATCGAGGTGGAGGTCTTCCACGCGGATCTCTGGTCCCGCCCCGGCCCCGACATCCTGGCCGCTGCCACCACCGCCTACCTCGCCCACGTCCCCTGACCCTCGGCGCGTCGATCATGAAGTTGACGGCGGTGTCGATCATCCCGGCCGTCGTCAACTTCATGATCAGCGAGGTGGGTGGCGGGCATCCCGCTCACCTGCTCAGACCCAGGAGCGGACGAAACGGGCCTCGCGCCCCTGTGCGGGCTGGGTGGGTGACGCCTGCGTCGCCGGACGGTTGCCCGGCGGCATCTGGTTGACGCCGAGGGCGGCCGAGAAGATGACCAGGCCGTTGAAGAACGCGATGATCCACTTTTCGGCGCCGGCCTCGGTGGCGAACGCCGCGGTGGTGTAGGAGAGCAGCAGGGCCACGCCCAGGGCGATCCACTTGCGGGCCTTGTCGCCGCTCGGGCCGATCAGGCCGCCGACGACGTTGGCGGTCAGCAGGGTGGCGGCGCTGGCGCCGGTGAGGCTGCCGAGGGCAGCCCAGGTGAAGAGATCGTTCACGGCGATCCCCCTTCGGACGGTGCGCGGGGAATGGAGGTGATGGCACGACGGCGGGCGGAAGGACCGCCCGACCGCCGGGGTGACGGCGTGGGGT
>NZ_SMJY01000423.1:0-502 GCF_004348355.1 Micromonospora sp. KC721
GCCAGTCCGGACCCGTTCCGGTTCTGCGCGGCCGTGATCGTTACCCCGGTGGCTTTCGCCACGGCGGTCGCCGACGCGAGCCTGTTCCGCAGCGCGTACGCGGTGAGTAGGTGGACAACCCGCCGGCTGATGGTCTCGACCCGAGACAGCTCTTCCAAGAGGTTGAGGGTCCATTGGGACTGGTGATCCGTGTCATGATCACTGACTGTCTTCGACTCCGCTACGAGATCGGTCAGGTCGCGGATCTGCTGCTCGACCCACTGTGCCAGGTCCTTGGGTACCGGCGCGGACTGCGACATCAGATTTACTCCCTTGACGGTCTCGTCTCTAATGACTAGAGTCGACTTCACTCGATGCTCTAAAGGCTAGAGCATAGCCCTTGGGAGGAACAGACCATGCCGCAGACGTTCATCGTGGACCAGGCCGCGACTTTCCAGGCGGTTGCCTTCCTGGGCGCGGAGCCCCGGATTGAGTTCGGCACGCGGGACAAGCAGGAGACGAC
>NZ_SMJY01000424.1:0-478 GCF_004348355.1 Micromonospora sp. KC721
CAGGGTCGGTAGACCGCTGAGAGGCACGCAGAGCCCGCTTGCGACACGCATCGTTGTGGAACCGCTTCGGAAGCCCACCGGAGTGCGTACGGGCTTCCAGGGGCGATCCGCAGCCCTCACAGTTCGGGGCCTGGTCCACGATGAACGTCTGCGGCATGGTCTGTTCCTCCCAAGGTCTATGCTCTAGCCTTTAGAGCATCGAGTGAAGTCGACTCTAGTCATTAGAGACGAGACCGTCAAGGGAGTAAATCTGATGTCGCAGTCCGCGCCGGTACCCAAGGACCTGGCACAGTGGGTCGAGCAGCAGATCCGCGACCTGACCGATCTCGTAGCGGAGTCGAAGACAGTCAGTGATCATGACACGGATCACCAGTCCCAATGGACCCTCAACCTCTTGGAAGAGCTGTCTCGGGTCGAGACCATCAGCCGGCGGGTTGTCCACCTACTCACCGCGTACGCGCTGCGGAACAGGCTCGCG
>NZ_SMJY01000425.1:0-452 GCF_004348355.1 Micromonospora sp. KC721
TCCCCCGACCTCGCCTCCACCCCCGCCTGACAGAGCGGGACCAGGCGACCGAGCGGGACCAGGCGACGCAGAACCGTGAAGCCGCACTGGGCCGGGCGCGGGATAGACGCCGCGTGCCGATGAGGCAGGCTTGCTGTCCGCTACAAACCTGACTCCGTCAATGGATCACTGCCCGCTACGAACCTGACTCCGTGAACGGATCAGGCACCGGGGGTGAACGGGGCAGACCGGACGGGAACCCATCCGGTCACCGCCGGACCGGGACTTCGCCGGCGAGGCGGTGACCTCCGAGTGGCCAGCGAGGTGTTCCGTCCGCTGACGGCAGGTGTCGCCAACTCGGCCACGCCCGCCCCGATCCGTTTGCGTAGTCAGGTTCGTAGCGTCTGATGCCTGAAGCGCTCCCTCGCCCGCGAGCTATACCAGATCATCACATCACCACCATAGGAGCATCC
>NZ_SMJY01000426.1:0-431 GCF_004348355.1 Micromonospora sp. KC721
CGCGAGCCTGTTCCGCAGCGCGTACGCGGTGAGTAGGTGGACAACCCGCCGGCTGATGGTCTCGACCCGAGACAGCTCTTCCAAGAGGTTGAGGGTCCATTGGGACTGGTGATCCGTGTCATGATCACTGACTGTCTTCGACTCCGCTACGAGATCGGTCAGGTCGCGGATCTGCTGCTCGACCCACTGTGCCAGGTCCTTGGGTACCGGCGCGGACTGCGACATCAGATTTACTCCCTTGACGGTCTCGTCTCTAATGACTAGAGTCGACTTCACTCGATGCTCTAAAGGCTAGAGCATAGACCTTGGTACTACGCAAAGTTTGCGTCCACCCCAGGTCAGGTGCCCTATGGACCGGCTCGGAGGGCTGTCCGGTACGGGCTGCGTCAGCTTCTCAACCAGGTGTCAGAGATCGACCGTTGCAAGCGGTG
>NZ_SMJY01000043.1:0-34917 GCF_004348355.1 Micromonospora sp. KC721
CCCGCACCCCGACAGCCCGGCCACTCCGCCCTGGAACCGGCTGGTCGATCCGGCGTGGGGGGTGGTGGACAAGGTGCGCGACGCGGTCACCGGACGGCGGACGTACCCGATCGACTCCGACGACGACCGCGACTGATCCACACCAATACGTTCGGGGCCTTCCCCTGACCGTGGCGTGGTCCTACCGTCACGTTATGAATCTGGAGCTGCGGCACCTGCGGGTGGTCTGCGCGATCGCCGAGACGGGGAGCGTGACCAAGGCGGCATCGGCCCTCGGCCTGGCCCAACCGGCCCTGACCGCGCAGCTGCAGCGCATCGAGCGCACACTGGGCGGCCCGCTGTTCGAACGGGACCGGCGCGGCGCCCGTCCCACCGCGCTGGGGGAGCTGGTCCTGGCCCGGGCCCGGGTGCTGCTGCCGGCGATGAAGGGCCTGCAGGACGAGGCGGCCCGGCTGGCCGGGGCGGACGACGCGCTGGCCCGCTACCGGTTCGGCGGCGTGAACAGCCCGATCCTCGGTCGCCTGGTGCACCGGCTCGCCGCCGCGCAGCCCCAGGCACAGATCACCACGTACGCCTCCTGGTCGGCCGACGAGCTGGCCACGCTGGTGGCCGGCGGGCGGCTGGACTTCGCCCTGACCGGCATCTGCGGGGACGCCAACCCGCCCGCGGAGTTCGGGTTGAGCTGGCGGGAGGTGGCCGTCGACCCGGTGCTGGTGCTCCTGCCCGCATGGCATCCGATGGCCGGCCGCGACGAGATCGGCCTGGCGGAGCTGAGCGACGAGCAGTGGGTGGCCGCGCCGGGCGACGGGTGCTTCGGCGACTGTTTCGCCGCCGCCTGCGCCCGCGCCGGTTTCACCCCGCGCAAGGTGTACGAGACCGACGTGCGCGGCTGCATGGATCTGGTCGACGCCGGGGAGGCGGTCGCGCTCTGCCAGGCCACCTTCCGCCCGGTGGCCGGTTTGGTGACCCGTCGGCTGACCGGCACGCCGCTGCGGTGGCGGCTGCTGCTCGGCTGGCACCCCGACTCCCCCGCCGCCCGGGTCGCCGAGCCGGTGCTGGAAGGGGCGGTGGCCGCGTACACCGACTCGCTGGGCGTGCATCCGGACTACCTGGCCTGGCTGCGGCACCACCCCGAGTTCGGGGCTCGCCCCGCGCCGGCCCGACCGGGGGTGCGAACGGCCTGACGACGGGTATCAGAGGCGGTATGACCGATCTCCATCCCACCGACGACGAGCGGGAGCTGCTGCGTCGGGCAGCCGCCGCGCACACCGCCGCGGCCCGCGACGTCGAGGCGTTCCTGCGCCGCCTGCCGGAGGTGCCGGACCCGACCGACGTCACCGAGTACGCCACCCTGCTCAGCCGGGAGGAACGCACCCTGGCCGACCGGCAGAGCGCCGCCACCGCCGCCGGCCTGCAACTGCCCAGTCTGGAGTCCTGACCGGGGCGGACGCCGGTGCCCGCGGACCACCCGGTCCGCGGGCACACCGCTGGGCTCAGCGTTCGACGAGAACGCCGCTTGGGCTCAGCGTTCGACGAGAACGCCGCTTGGGCTCAGCGTTCGACGAGGACGTCGTGCCCCAGGTCGAGCAGGGCGTGCCGCCACTGGTCGTCGGCGTTGCCGGCGCGGGGCTTCTCCGCCGTCAGCGCCCGGATGCGGTCGATCGCCTCCCGCATCACCTCGATGTCCTCCGGGGTCAGGTCCACCTTGCGTTTGGTCAGCACCCGCAGGATCCGCCGGCCCGGCTCCGGCAGGTCGAGGTCCGGGTTCGGCCCGAACGACTCCTCCCCGGAGCCGCGGGTGAGCAGCCACTGCCGCAGCTGTTCGGAGGTGACGTTGACCTCGGCGTGGAAGTCCTCCCAGATCACTTCGACCTCGGGGTCGAGTCGCTGCTCGCGTGCCATCACGCCTCCTCTTCCGGTCGCCCGGCCGGTGCCGGGTCCCCGTCGGTCTGCTGCCTCGGGCCCTCCGCCGGCACTTGCACCCGGGCCGGGTTCGCCGTCGGCGGGGCGAGGATCGGTTCGGTGCGCTCGGTGTCGTCCCTGGTCTCCTCCGGTTCGGTCATCTCCTCGCCCTCCGCGTCATCGTGGGTGCGACGTGGTGGCCGGGGTGTGGCCGGGGCCACCGGCGGCCACCTCGACGGTGAGCTGACCGTCGCGGGCGTCGACGGTGACCTTCTGGCCGGGAGAGACCTGGTTCTCCAGCAGCATCCGGGACAGCCGGTTGTCGACCTCCCGCTGGATGACCCGGCGCAGCGGCCGCGCTCCGAACTCCGGCTGGTAGCCGTGCTCGGCCAACCAGTCGATTCCGGCGGTGGTCACCTCGATCCGCACGTCCTGGGCGTGTAGCCGGCGGCGGGTCTCCTCCAGCAGCAGCTCGGTGATCTGCCGTAGCTGCTGGGTCTCCAGCCGGCGGAAGATGATCGTCTCGTCGATCCGGTTGAGGAACTCCGGGCGGAAGGTCTCCTGGAGCCGGCGCATCAGCCGTTCCCGCAGTTCGTCGCTCTCCCCCCCGCCGCCGGACTCGCCCGCGCCGAAGCCCACCGCGCGCTGGCTGCCCGTGATCAGCTCCGCGCCCAGGTTGCTCGTCATGATCAGTACGGTGTTCTTGAAGTTCACCGTCCGACCCTGGCTGTCGGTGAGCCGGCCGTCGTCGAGCACCTGCAGCAGGATGTTGAACACGTCCGGGTGGGCCTTCTCGACCTCGTCGAGCAGCACCACCGCGTACGGTCGGCGGCGCACCGCCTCGGTGAGCTGGCCGGCCTCCTCGTACCCGACATAACCGGGGGGTGCCCCGACCAGCCGGGCCACCGTGTGCCGCTCCTGGAACTCGCTCATGTCCAGCCGGACCATCCGCTCGGCCTCGCCGAAGAGCGCCTCGGCCAGGGCCCGGGCCAGCTCGGTCTTGCCGACCCCGGTCGGGCCGAGGAACAGGAAACTGCCCATCGGGCGGTTCGGGTCGGCCAGTCCGGTACGGGAGCGGCGAACCGCCTCGGCCACCGCGCTGACCGCGTCGTCCTGCCCGACGACCTTCGCGTGCAGCTGACCCTCCAGCCGCAGCAGCCGCTCCCGCTCCTCCTCGGTGAGCTGGCTGACCGGGATGCCGGTGGCCCGGGAGACCACCTCGGCGATCTCCGCGGGGCCGACCGACGGGACGTGGTGGCCACCCTCGTCGCCCTGGGCGCGGCGCAGCTGCCCCTCGATCTCGGCCAAGCGGTCGCGCAGCGCGGACGCCTTCTCGTACTGCTCGTCGGCGACGGCCTGCTCCTTGTCCCGGCGTACCTCGTCGAGCTGCTGCTCCAACTCCCGTACATCCGAGGCGGGGGTGCGGGTCCGTAGCCGGACCCGCGCGCCGGCCTGGTCGATCAGGTCGATCGCCTTGTCCGGCAGGTACCGGTCGGTGACGTACCGGTCGGAGAGTTCGGCGGCGGCGACCAGCGCCTCGTCGGTGAACCGGACCTGGTGGTGGGCCTCGTAGCGGTCCCGCAGGCCGCGCAGGATGGCCACGGTGTCCTCGACGCTGGGCTCGGGCACCAGCACCGGTTGGAAACGCCGCGCCAGCGCCGCGTCCTTCTCGATGCTGCGACGGTGCTCGTCCAGTGTGGTCGCGCCGATGACCCGCAGCTCGCCCCGGGCCAGGGCGGGTTTGAGCATGTTGGAGGCGTCCATGCCACCCTCGCTGCCGGCGCCGCCGGCGCCGACCAGGGTGTGGATCTCGTCCAGGAAGATGATCAGCTCGTCCCGGTGGGCCCGGATCTCCTCGATCACCTTCTTCAGCCGTTCCTCGAAGTCACCCCGGTAGCGGGTGCCGGCGACCAGCCCGGCGAGGTCGAGCTGCACCACGCGCTTGCCGATCAGGGTCTGCGGCACGTCGCCGTCGCAGATCCGCTCCGCCAGTCCCTCCACGATGGCGGTCTTGCCGACGCCCGCCTCGCCGATGAGCACCGGGTTGTTCTTGGTCCGCCGGGAGAGGATCTCCACGGCCTGCTCGATCTCCTCGGCGCGCCCGATCACCGGGTCGATCTGGTCGTTGCGGGCCAGATCGGTGAGGTCCTGCCCGTACTGGTCGAGGGTGGGGGTGCCGCGGTCCGGGCGCGGCCCGCCCGCCGGGCCACGTTCGGCGCTGGCGGCCTGCAGCGACTCGGGCTGGATCCGCCCGGCGGCGAGCATCCGACCGGCCGGCGATTCCGGGTTGAGGGGCAACGCCATCAGGATGTGCTCGGGGCCGATGTAGTTCGCCCCCATCGCGCGGGAGAGTTGGTGGGCGTCGAGCAGGGCCCGCTTCGCCGCCGGGGTCAGCGACAGGTTCGGCGGCACCTCGCCGCCGGGCACCCCCTCGCCCCGGCCGCCGAGGGCGTTGACCAGCGTGTCCGGGTCGGCACCGGCCCGGCGTACCAGGTCGCGCAGCGGCTCGCGCTGCAACGCCGCCCACAACAGGTGGTCGGTGTCCAGGTCGTTGCTGTGCTTCTCGGCGGCCCGCCGCGCGGCGTCGGCCAGCATTTCCCGGGCGTCGGCGGTCATCAGTCGGGTGATGTCGACCCGGTGGGCCGGTCGGCGTCCACCCTCACCGCGGCCGAAGTACCGGGCCAGGAACTCGTCCCACGGATCGGCGCCGTAGTCACCGGGTCCCATCATCTTCCCTCCGCTCCTCGGGGCGCGGCACGCCTCGCCCAGGGCGATCTGCGGGCGCGGCACGGTCGCCGGTGGCTACCCGGGGGCCGGCGCGACAAACGCGCCGGGGTGACAGGCTGGGGGTATGGAGACCCGCCCGCTGCTGATCGTCGACGGCGCCAACGTGGTCGGTTCCCGACCCGACGGCTGGTGGCGGGACCGGGCCGGGGCGGCGGCCCGGCTGCGGGACGCCCTGGCCCCGCTGGCCGCGCGCGGGCTGCCACCCGAACTGCCACCGCCGGTGGAGGTGGTGCTGGTGGTGGAGGGGGCGGCCCGGGAGGTCCGCGGGACGCCCGAGGTGCGTACGGTGCCGGCTCCCGGCTCCGGCGACGACACCATCGTCGACCTGGTACGCGCCGCTCCGGATCGCCGTCGACTGGTGGTGACGGCCGATCGGGAGCTGCGGGCCCGGGTGAACCGCCTCGGCGCCGAGGTTCACGGCCCCCGGTGGCTGCCCCGCCCCTGATGGCCCCGCGCCCGTCGCGGCGGCTCGGGTGCCAGGTGGGCACGCCCGGAAACCGCTCTCCGAGGCGGTAGATCCCGGGCGAGGGCTCGGGTCCGGTCAGCGGGACCGGATGGGGTGTGGACGGGACCGGCCGGCCGGGACGAGCGGCACGGGGGCGCACGTCGTGGCGTTGATCGGACCGATCCGGGCCGGACATGTCCAGGGTGGAAGTTCTTTACCGACCGGGTATGCGTTGTAATGGACGTCTCCCCGCCCCCAGGAGGTCACCGTGGCGAGCGTCGCCGAACTGAAGGCAGCCATCGAGGTCGCCCTCCAACAGATCGGGGACGGTCAGACAGCGGTCCAGGCCGCCGGCGAGAAACTCGCCGAGGCACAGCAGACCCTCGCCGGGGCCCTGGAGGGCAGCGGCCACGAGACCGTGGAGGCGGCCCAGGCCTCACTGACCCAGGCCGGCCAGGAGCTGGAGGAATGCCTCGCCGCGACCCTGGTCGCGGTGGAGCAGGCACAGCTCTACGTCTCGACCCTCTGAGCGGTCGCCGTGTCCATCGTGGAGGACGTGGGGGCGCAGGTGCGCGCCGCCGCCGAGGAGTTCCCCCTCGCCCAGCTGGCCCTGGCGTTGGAGAAGTTCGGCCAGGCCACCGAGCGGTTGCGCTGGGTCCGGCAGGAGTCGGCGAATCCGATGGGAGTGCCGGAACTCGCCGCGGCCGTCGAGCACGCCGAGTCGGCCGGGCACGCCCTGCGGGTGGCCCAGGAGCAACTCTCGGCGTACCTGGCCGCGATCGGGCTCGCGCCGGACGGTGCCCCACCGGCCCCACCGGCGGGCCGGGCGCCGAGACACGACGCACCCCGGGACGAGGCCACGCCACCCGCCGCGCCGCCGGAGCGGCAGCAGGAGGATCCCACCGTCACCCGCTGGTGGTCGGTGCGGGTCGCCGAACTGACCGGCGGCCGGGAGGGCCCGCCGGACGAACCGGACGAACGCGTCGCCGACTCCCGGGAGCTGCTGCGCCGGGTGGTGGGCGGGGTCCGCTCGGGCGACCGGGACCGGCTGCGCCGGGAGCTGCGCGGCGCGCACGCCGACGTCGGCCTCGGCATGGCCGCGATCGCGCCGCCGCTGCTGCGCGACCTCGCCGGCGAACTGCTCGGTCACCCACCCCGCGCCGACGACCTGAGCCGGCTGCGCAACGAGCTGGACGGCCGGGTCCGCGACCTGCTCCCCGGACTGCCCCCACCGGTGCTGGACACCCTGCTCACCCGGATCTGCCGGATGCCGCCGCCACGGCGGGGCGAGGGCGAGGAACAGCCGCACGCCGCCGACCCGGCCGTCACCGCCGGGGTGGTGACCGGGGTGCTGCTGTCCCGGCTCGGCCGCGACCTGCCCCGCGCCGAGGAGACCGACGCGCGCCGGGAGGCGGTGGCCGAGGGCCGCCCGGGCGGGCGGAGCACCGCGACCGGACCGGACGGCGCCCCCCGTGGCTGACCTGCGTGGCCACCTGGTGTCCCGGGTGCGTGGGCTGCTCGCCGAGGCCGGCGGCGCCAGCCGTACCCGGCTGAGCACGGCCGAGGCGGAACTGGCCGCCGTACGGGAGCGGCTGGCCCGCACCCGGCGGGCCGCTGCCGCCGTGCCGCAGCGGGTCGCCGCGGAGCGGGACCGCCGGCTCGCCGAAATCGACGAGCGGCACGCCACCCGGATCACCGAGCTGGCCCGACGGGCCGCCGCCGCGGCGATGCGGGAGGCACCCGGCGCGGCGTCCGCGCCGTGGGCCGAATGGCGGCCCACTCCCGCCGGCCGGCGTGAACCGGTCGGTCCGACCCGGGTGGGCACCCTGCGCATCCCCGGCGCGGAACCGGTCCCGGCGCTGGTCCCACTGCTGGACGCCGGGCACGTGCAGGTGTCCGGCACCGACCGGCACGGCGGCGACGCGGTCGTCTCCGCGCTGCTGCTGCGCGGCGTCGGCCGGGCCGATCCCGGCGCGGTGCGCCTGCACGGCTACGATCCCGAACACCTCGGCGGCGGTCTGGCCGGATTCGCCCCGCTCGGCACCGCCGGGCTGCTCACCTTCGTCGGTCCCGGTGGGCTGGGACGGCTCCTGGACGACCTGGTGGAACAGATCCGCCGGATCAACGAGACGGTCCTCGCCGGCGAGTACGCCTCGCTGCGCGAACTGGCCGCGGCGACCGGCCGCCGACCCGAGCCGTGGCGGGTGGCGGTACTACTCGGCGGGGACGAACCGTCGCGGCACGAGCGCGGCCAACTCGACCGGGTGGTCCGCACCGGTGCGGCCTGCGGGGTCCACCTGGTGGTCCGCGGCATCGAGCTGCCGGACGACCCGACGCTCACCCGGATCGTCGCCGAACCGGGCGCGGCGCGCGTCGGCGGCCCCACCGGACTGCCGGTACGCCTCGACCCACCACCGCCCGCCGCGCTGGTCACCGAGACCTGCCGGGAGATCGCCTCCCGGGTCAACGCCGGCCCACCACCGACCCCCTTCACCGACCTGCTCCCTCCGCCCGAGCGGATGTGGCGGGAGGATTCGGCGCACGGGCTCACCGCCCCCATCGGCGAGGGCCCACACGGCCGCCCGGTGCTGCTCACCCTCGGTGACTATCCGCCGCACGCGCTGATCGGCGGGCCGTCCGGCACCGGCAAGACCAACCTGATCTTCGCCTGGATCGGCGCGCTGGCCGCCCGCTACTCCCCGTCCGAACTGGAGTTCTACCTGCTCGACTTCAAGGAGGGGGTGTCCTTCGCCCGGTTCGCCCAGGGCCGGCGCGACCCGAGCTGGCTGCCGCACATGCGGCTGGTCGGCATCAACGTCAACACCGACCGGGAATTCGGGCTGGCGTTGCTGCGGTTCCTCGCCGAGGAGCTGCGCCGACGCGCCGACGCGGCGAAGAAGCACGAGGTCACCAAGCTCGCCGAGTTACGCGCGGTGGACCCGACCGGGCACTGGCCACGGATCGTGGCGGTGGTGGACGAGTTCCAGGCGCTGCTGGCCGGCCGCGACGTGGTCGCCCGGGAGGCCGCCGACCTGCTGGAGGACCTGGCCCGGCGGGGCCGCTCGCAGGGCATCCACCTGGTGCTCGCCTCGCAGGACGTACGCGGCATCGAGGCGTTGTGGGGGCGGCCGGCGCTGGTCGCCCAGTTCACCCTGCGAATCGCGCTGCCCAAGGCGCTGCGGATCCTCGCCGAGCGCAACGACGCGGCGCAGGCGCTGCCGAAGTACCACGCGGTGGTCAACGCCGAGTCCGGAATGGCCGAGGGCAACCAGGTCGCCCGGATCCCCTCGGCCGGCGACTGGGAGACCTGGAGCGAGCTGCAGCACCGGCTGTGGCGGATGCGGCCGGCCGACGCCGCCCCGGCCCGGCTCTTCGACGGCGACGCGGTGCCCCGGCTGGCCGAGGCGCCCGACTTCCGCGCGCTGACCCCGCCGGCCGGTGATGCCCCACCCCGGGGGCCGGTGGCGCTGCTCGGGGAGATCATCGACGTGCAGGCCCGCTCCGCTTCGCTGCGCCTGCCCCGGGCGCCCGGACGGAACCTGGCCGTGCTCGGCACCCGGGTCGACGAGGCGTGCGCGGTTCTCGACGCCGCCGCCCGCTCCCTGGCGCGCCAGCACCGCCCCGGCACCGCCCGCTACTCCATCGCCTGCCTGGACCCGGACGCCGACCCGGCGGCCCGCGCCCTCTACGCCGACCTGGCCGACGACGCCGCCTGGTACGACGAGGAGACGGTGCCGGAGCTGATGGCCGAGACCGTCGAGGCGCTGGGCCGGCCCGGCACCCCGAGCACACCGCACTACCTGTTCCTGTTCGCCGTCGACGCGGCGGCCGGCGCGCTGTCGGTCAGCACCGGCGGGCGCGACGGCCTGGACCGGCTGCGCCGGATCCTGCACGACGGGCCGGAACGGCGTACCCACGTGCTGGCCTGGTGGCGGGGGGTGGCCCGGATGCGGGCCGACCTGGGCGGGCCGGCCGCCCGTACCGACCAGATCGGGGCCTGGGTGGCGCTCGACGTGCAGGGCGGTGAGCTGGGTTCGTCGCTGTACCCGGGCACCGGAGGGCCGGACTGGTACCCGCGCCCGTGGCGGGGGCTGTTCTTCGACCGAGCGGTGCACCGCACCGGACAGGTGATCATCCCTTATGGTCCGTCCCGATGAACGAACCGGTCGCCAGTGACACGTACGCCGCCCACGTCCGCCGCCTCGCCGAGCTGACCGGCCGGGTAGCAACCCAGCGCGCCGAGGCGCAGGCCTGGTACGACCAGCAGTGCGCCGCCGCCGAACGGGCCGTCGCCGAGGCGGACGAGCAGCTGCGCCGTGCCGAGGCGGAGCTGGCCGAGGCCCGGTCCCTGGCCGACCGGGTGGACGCCGAGGTGACCCACCTGTGGGCGGAGCTGCGCGGCCGGCTGGGACTGGGCGCACGGCGGCTCGGACCGCCGCCGGGGCCGGCCCGTGACGCCACCGGCGATCCGGTCGACGCGTTGCGCACGGTACGGGACCTGCTCGACCGCGCCGGTCAGCCGGGGGAACTACCGGGCTCGGCGAACCCGCTGCTGGCGCTCTGCGGGGTGGCGGGCGCGCTGCTGGCGTACGCGTTGGGTGTCGGTGCCCGGGCGGTGGGTGCCCGGTACGGCGGCGACCTGGCGGTGGGAATGCCGGTGCTGGCGCTGGTGGTGACCCTGCTCGGCCCGCTGGCCGGGCTGGCTCCGGCCAAGCGGCTGGCCGACCGGCGACACGCCCTGCTCGGCCCCCGGCCGGCCGCGATCGTGCTGGTGGCCGGCCTGGCGACCACGGTGACGTTGCTGGTCGCGGCCCGCTGACCAGGCCCCCGACCGGCCGGGCGCGGTGCTCGGCCGGGACGGGTCAGGCCGGGACGGCGACGGCCTCGCGCAGCAGCCGACGGGCCAGCACCAGCCGGTCGGCGTCGTCGTCCAGTCCGGGCAGGTCCCCGACCCGGATCCCGTCCCCGGTGAGCAGGGCACGCAGCGCGGGCGCGCACTGCGCCGGCAGAGTGATCGTCCGGTCGAACAGGCGCAACGCAACCCGGTCGTCGCCGGTGGCGGCGAGCTGCCAGCGCAGCCCACCCCGGGGGGCGATCCGGCTGTCGGGGTCCAGCGCGTCGAGCGCGGCGGCCTGGGCCAGGGGCCGGATCGGTGCCGGCCGGACGGCGGGCCAGGCCCGCTGTCGCAGCCGGGCGGCCAGCGCCGCCGGATCGGCCCGCAGCAGCCAGTCGCGCAGCGCCTCGACCGTCTCGGTCAGTTCCGGCTCGATCGCGTCCGGGTCGGCCACGTCGATACCGAACGGCAGCCCGGCACGCAGCCGTGGATCCTCGGCGGCGAGCGCCAGCAGTTCCTCCACCAGCGCGTACCGGGTCAGCGCCCGGATGCCCACGGTCAGGTGCAGCGACCGGGACTCCTGCGCCTGCGCGCTGTGCAGCCAGCCGCGGGGCAGGTAGAGCGCGTCACCGGGTTCGAGTACCACGTCCAGGGCGGCGGGACCGCTGGCGGTGGCGGACACCTCGTCGGCCCGGCCACCCCACGGTTGCTTCTCCAGCGGGTCCGGCAGCACCGGCGGGTGGATCCGCCAGTGCTTGCGGCCGTCGACCTGGAGCACGAAGACGTCGTGGGTGTCGTAGTGGGTGGCGAAGCCCTGGTTGCCGGCCGGGGTCAGGTAGGCGTTGACCTGGAGCGGCTGGGCCAACGCGGTGCCCAGGTCGCGGGCGAAGTCGACCAACGCCGGCCAGGTGCGGTGCAGTCCCTGCAGGACCAGGGTGGCGCCGGAGGCGTACAACTCCAGAATCTTCTCGTCGAGGACCTGGTCGCCGATCTCGGCGCCCGCGCCACCGCTGCCGGTGTAGCGGGCCGCGGGCACGAGCTGGCCGTCCTTGGCCACCCGCAGGAACGGCGTACGCAGGCCGCGCCGACTCAGCAGCTCGTCGGCGTCGGCGGAGCTGAGCAGGTCGGAGAAGCCACGCGGGTTCGGCAGCTCGGCGGCGCGGGACAGCAACGGCTGCCGACCCCAGTACGCGGTGGCGAACTTGGCCGGCTCGACGCCGACGCAGCGGGCCAGCGCGTGCATGGCGGACGGAACCGCCGGGCGGCCACGGCCACCCGGCGGGTCGATGATCGTCATGATGGTTGGTCAGTCGGCGCTGCCGTCGGCGCCACCGTCCTGCTGGCCGGGGGTGGCCCCACCGTCGGCCGGACCCTCCGCGCCGCCGTCGGCGCCACCGTCCTGCCGGCCCGGGGTCGCCCCACCGTCGGCCGGACCCTCCGCGCCGCCGTCGGCGCCACCGTCCTGCCGGCCCGGGGTCGCCCCACCATCGGCCGGACCCTCCGCGCCGCCGCCGCTGGTGGTCTGCATGTCGTCGTCGTTGAGTGCCATGGGTGCTCCCTCGGGTGTGCCGCCCCGCCGTCGGTCGGGGTCTGTCGTCAGCGGGTGGTACCCCACGCCAGATCGTCTCTAACCACACCGTAGACCCCAGGCCGCCACCACACGGGCGATTCGCCGGGTCCGCACCTGCGGGGTTGGGACCCCGGCCAGCCTCCGGGGTTCGTCCCCGAGCGGCGGGGAGCGGGCGCTGGTGCCAGGATGGACGCCAGGTACGGGACTAGGAGGTCATGGTGGGACAACCGGAGCCGCTGACGCCGGTGGCCGAGGACTGGCAGCGGGCCTTGGCTGTGGTGGCCCACCCGGACGACCTGGAGTTCGGCGCCGCCGCCGCGGTCGCCCGCTGGACGGGGCAGGGCAAGCAGGTCGTCTACTGCCTGGTGACCAGCGGCGAGGCGGGAATCGACGCGGTGCCGCCGGACCGCGCCCGGGTGCTGCGCGAGGAGGAGCAGCGGGCCTCCGCGCGGGTCGTCGGGGTGACGGCCGTGGAGTTCCTCGGCCTGCCCGACGGTCTGCTGGAGTACGGCGTGCCGCTGCGCCGGGCGATCACCGAGGTGATCCGCCGGCACCGACCCGACATCGTGATCACCAACAACTTCCGGGAGACCTGGGACGGGGCGACGGTGCTCAACCAGGCCGACCACATCGCCACCGGGCGGGCGACCCTGGACGCCGCCCGGGACGCCGGCAACCGCTGGATCTTTGCGGAGCAGCTCACCGACGGGCTCGAACCGTGGAACCGGGTACGCGATGTCTGGGCCGCCGCCTCGCCACTGTCCCGGCACGGGGTGGACGTGACCGACACCTTCGGCGCGGGGCTGGCGTCGCTGCGGGCGCACGACGCGTACCTGCGCGGACTCGGCGACGGCAGCTTCGACGCGCAGGAGTTCCTGGAGGGAGTGAGCCGGCCCGCCGGCACCCGCCTCGGTGTCCGGTACGGGGCCGCCTTCGAGGTCTTCCCGTTGGGCCTGCACTAGGCGGACGTGGTGTTTCTGGTCGGCACCTCGGGATGGCAGTACCGCGACTGGCGGGACCGGTGCTATCCGGCGACGCTCCCGCAGCGGCTCTGGCTGGAGCACTTCGCCACCCGGTTCGCCACCGTGGAGGTGAACAATGCCTTCTACCGACTACCGGAACGGGAGACCTTCGCCGCGTGGCGGGCGCGTACCCCGGCGGACTTCTGCGTGGCGGTGAAGATGAGCCGCAACCTGACCCACGTCCGGCGGCTGCGGGAGCCGGCCGAGCCGGTGGCCCGCTTCCTGGACCGGGCCACCGCGCTGGGTGACCGGCTCGGCCCGGTGCTGGTGCAACTGCCACCGACCCTGCCCGCCGACGCCGACGCGCTGGACGCCACCCTGCGACTGTTCCCGGCCGACGTCCGGGTGGCGGTGGAGCCGCGCCACCGGTCCTGGTGGACCGACGAGGTCCGCCGGGTGCTGGAGGGCCGCCGCGCGGCCCTGGTGTGGGCGGACCGGCTCGGCCGTCCGGTCACCCCGCTGTGGCGCACCACCGACTTCGGCTACCTGCGCCTGCACGAGGGTCGGGCCCGGCCGTGGCCACGCTACGGGCGCACGGCGCTGGCCACCTGGGTACGCCGCCTCGGCGCGGCCTTCGACGACACCGAACCGGCGTACGTCTACTTCAACAACGACCCCGGCGGAGCGGCCGTGCTCGACGCGGTGGCCTTCGCCGCGCTGGCCCGGCGGGCCGGACGGCCGGTCAGCCGGGTGACGGGGTGACCGGCCACCCGGTCAGGGCATCATCTGCTGCAACTCGCCGGGCATCGTCGCCTTGACGTCGGCCCACTCGCCCTGGGTCACGTGCCGGCGCAGGGTGTCGAGCACCACCTGCACCACCCGTTCCGGGCCGCCCTCGACGTCGTACGGGAAGCCCTGACGCACCTCGTAGAGGAAGTCGTCCCGGTTGAGCTTGATGGGGACGTCGTCCGGCTGCCAGCCGTCGAAGTAGATGCCACGCACCAGCACCGGCAACTGCTGGGCGAACTCCACGCTCTCCTGCACCGGCATCCGGTCGCGCAGCAGGTGCAGCACGGTCCGCAACGCCGCGTACGACTGGTTGCGTTGTTGCTTGGGCCAGCCGTACGCGGCCTCGATGTCCTTGAGAATCAGATTGGTCTTGTCCATCGAGGACTCGAACGCCGAATGCAACTGCTCAGCCATCTCGCCACCCCCACGTCTCGGTTTCCCATCCCCGGTCGTCGTCGCGTCGCGGCGGCCCGGACGGGCCCCGCCGGTGCTGGACCGGGCTGAACCGGTCGGTCCGGGTCGGCCGCCGGGCGCCACCGCCGGTACCGACGACGTGCAGCACGACGGACCGCCGTGGGTCCGCCACCACCCGCACTGCCATACCGGTCACCTCCGTGCCGTGCTCGCGCCGGTCAGCCGGACGCCGACCGACACCGCCCATGCTGCGCCGCAGGTGGGTGAGCTCACCTCACCCCGCAGAGGTGAGGTCGCCCGATCACGGTGGCCCGCACCCACCGGCTCCGGACCGGCCGGCAGTTCTTACCGAGCGGTTACCGGACGGCGCGGGGGCGATCGGCGCGGCGGCGGCGCCCGTACCCCCGGCCGCAACCGGCACCGCGGTGCCGAAGCGCCGCTCATACGAAGGGACCGAGATGACCGCCATCCGAAATCAGGGCAGGCAGCGCAGGACCAGGATCATCGCGGCGGTGACCGCGGTCGCCGCGGTGGGGGTGCTCACCGTGACGTTCGTGTCCGGCGGGGGTCGCAACACGGCCTCGGCGGAGGCCGACCTGGCCGACTTCGTCCCGATCCAGCAGGTACAACCGAACGTCGTGACGCCGCCGCCGGCCGCCGGCGCGTCCACCGGCGTGTTCACCGTGGACTGCGGCACGAACGGCAACGGCAAGTTCAGCCCGGACAACCCGGTCGCCCAGCCCGGCATCCGCAACGGCGCGGAGCACCTGCACGACTTCGTCGGGAACCTGGCCATCGACGCCAACACGCCCAACGAGGCGTTGGCCGTCTCCGGCACCACCTGCCGCAACGGTGACCGCTCGTCGTACTTCTGGCCGGTGGTCCGGATCGACCAGTCGGTACGCGCGGACCGCAAAGCCCAGCTGGCGCAGGCGCTGTCCACGACGCAGCCGAAGGTCTCCTGCCCCCGGGTCGCCGATCGGCTGCCCGCGATTCCCCGCTCGGTCAGCCGCAGCGTGCAGCGGGACCTGACCGCCCTCGACCGGCAGCTCGCCGCGGCGAACCGCGCCATGACCGCCAGCCAAGGACGGATCGACCAGCGGCTCAACCGGTCGGTCATCCAGCGGCTCCGGGCCGAGCGGGCCGCGACGATCGAGCGGATCGCCACCACGATGAGCCGTGCGGGCAGCCGCCCCTCCGGCTGGGTGTCGCTGGTGGACTGCGAGGTCAGCTACGACGGGCTGCACGCCGCGCACGCCGTGAGCACCCGGGCGGCCAGCGGTGCCAACCCGACGGTGCGGTGCCCGAGCGTGCGCGACAAGCTGCCCGAGGTGCCGGCGCGGGCGGTCGACGAGGTGAACCGCACTCTCGACCTGATGGACCGGGAGATCGCCGCGGCCAACGAGCGCCTGGCCACCAGCAGGGGCGAGGGCGGCCCGGACTTCGCGCAGAACGCCGTGGTGGGGCCGCTGCGCGCCAAGCGGATCGCCGCCCTGGACCGGATCGCCATCGCGATCGGCCGCAGCGCTCAGCGGCCGACGGGCCTGGAGGCGCTGGCTCCCTGCGTGCTCGACACCCGGCCGGTGGGCGAGCAGCCCGGCGAGGGCGACAACGGCAACGGCAACGGCGACAACGGCGCGGGCGCGACACCCTCGGCGCTGCCGGCACCGCAGGGCCCGAACCTGGAGCTGCCGAACAACACGGGCCGCATCGTGCAGCCGTCGAAGGTGCTGATCGAGTACCGGGGCAATGCCACCTCGCCGGTGCGGCCGATGCCGATGTTCCTGCGGGCGCTGACCGGTGACGCGAAGCCGATCAGCCGGGGCCCGGCCAACGCCCGGGCCACCTGGACCTGCTCAGGCTTCGCCGACCGGCTCTCCGACAGGTACCCGATCTGCCCGAAGGGCAGCCAGGTGCAGCGGGTGCACGACTTCCCGGGCTGCTGGGACGGCCAGAACGTCGACAGCGCCAACCACCGCGACCACGTGGCCTTCGCCGACCCGGCCACCGGTGCCTGCCCGGCGGACCTCGTGGCCATCCCCCAGCTGCGGATCACCATTTCGTACGACATCCCGCGCCACATCCAGCTCCGCGGCCAGTACGCTCTCGACTCCTTCCCCGAGGAGGACCACAACCCGTTCTCGGACCACAACGACTTCATCAACGTCAACTCGGTGCAGCAGATGAAGAAGATCGCCAAGTGCATCAACGACGGTCGCCGCTGCCGGTAGCCGTCCGCGTCACGTACCTCGTCGCCCGGCGGGCCGAACGCCCGCCGGGCGAGGGGCGGGGTCACGCCGCGAGCAGGTCCTGCAACTGCCGCGCGTTGGTCTGGGCGTAGTCGCGATAGCAGTTGTTCAGGAGTACGTGGGTCTGTTCCGCGTCCCGCGCCAGCTCGCACAGCCTCGGCGCCCAGTCGCGCAGCTCCCGCTCCGAGTAGCGGTAGCCGAACTTCTCGTGGATGTCGGTGCTGGTCCACTTGTCGCTGTGGCCGTGGAAGCGCACCACGGCCAGATCGGCGGTGGCGGCCAGCACCGGAGGCACCGAGTTGCGGTATCCCTGCGGCATGTCCACGCAGACGTACGCCAGCCGGTGCTGGCGTAGGAAGGTCAGGGTCTCCTCGGCGTTGTCCCCGTCGAACCAGGAGGAGTGCCGGAACTCGAAGACCGGGCGCGCCGGGTCGCAGCGCCGCTGGACCTCCAGCAGATAATCCTTGTTGGACCGCCGGATGGTGAACCAGGGTGGGAACTGGAACAGCAGCGCGCCGAGCTTGCCGGCCTCGACCAGCGGGTCGAGCGCGCCGAGGAACCGGCTCCAGACCTCCTCGTACGCCTGCGCGGTCAGGTCGCCCGGGTAGACGGTGCGCTTGTCGGTCACCGGGCGCAGGTCCTTGTAGAGCGCGGAGACCCGGGTCGGGTGCCCGGTCAGCATGCTGAACGCCTTGACGTTGAAGGTGAAGTCTTGCGGGGTCCGTTGCACCCAGAGCCGCGCGGTCCGCTCCGCCGGCGGCGAGTAGTAGGTGGCGTCCACCTCGACCAGGGGAAACTGCCGGGCGTAGTACGCCAGGCGTTTCTCCGGGGTGTCCGCGGTCGGCGGGTACCAGCCGGAGTCGAGCAGAGTCCGGTCGGTCCAGGACGCGGTGCCCACAATGATCTCACCCATGGGGAGACCTCACCGCGTCCCTGGTCCGACCGGCCGCCACCACGTCCGTGCTCAGGCGGCCCGCCGCTCCCGGTTCTGCTTGCAGGCCACGCAGGCGGTGGCCGACGGGAAGATCTCCAGGCGCTCCACCGGGATCGGCGCGGAGCACCCCTCGCAGAAGCCGTAGGTGCCCTCCTCGAGCCGGCTCAGCGCGTGCTCGAACTGGGCCCGGCGCTCCAGGATGCTGCGCAGCAGAGACTGCGCGGTGTCCCGTTCGGCGGTCTTGGTGCCGCTGTCGGCCTGGTCGTCGCCGGCGGTGTCGCCGACCTCCACCAGCCGCAGGATCTGGCTCTGCGCGACCGCCTGCTCGTACTCCGCGGACAGCTCGTCGTAGCGGGCCTGCAGGGAGAGCCGGATCTGGTCGATCTCCGCCTGGGATCGGCCCGTACCGACCGTGTCGTGGACGAGCATCACTGCCTGCCTTTCCTGTGACCTGTGGGCTGCCCGGGTGGTTCGTCCCGGATACGGCGGCCACGAGCGAGATCACCCGTGGCTGTTGAGCCGGGCGATTACCCACCTGTCCGGGCGACCAAACCGACGAGTTTCCGCCGTCGCGGCGCCCGTCGCGGAGAGCCTCAGGTCGGCTCGACCACCGCCGGGTGCCGGGGGTCGTCGGCGCGGACCACGACGTCGGCGAAGGTGGCCGGGGCGACCTCGTCGGCGTACCGGACGAAGGCGGGCAGCGTCCAGCGCAGGTGCGGCTCGGTGCGCCGGGCCAGGGCGGCCGGGGAGAGCGCCAGGTGCACGGTGAGGTCGAACGGCAGGCCGCCGCCGAGCAGCAGCGCCCCGCTGACCAGCAGCACCGCCCCGGGCGGCAGATCCACGTACGGGGCCCGGCTGGCCCGGTCGGCGGCGGCGTCCCAGAGCGACGGCAGGACCCGTCCGGACCCGCCGGGGCCCGCCGGTTCGAGCACCTCGCGGCGCAGTCCCGCCTCGTCGGTCCAGCCCTCGTAGTAGGCGTCCGGGTTGGTGCGCCCCTGCTCGTACCGGATCGACGCGGGACGGAGGAAGTCCTCGGCACGGATCCGCAACACCGGTCGTCCGGCCGCCCGAAGCGGGTCGACGAGGGCGTCGGCGAGCCGGTCCGGGGCGGCTGCCGGCGGCCCGTCGACGGCGACCCGCAGTCGGCCGGGCTCCGGCCCGCCGTCGGTGGCCGGGCGGGCCCAGGACGGGCCGACGGCGGTACGGACGCGCTCGGTCAGCTCGGCGACGAGCCGCTCGGGTGAGATGGGTCGGACGCGCATCCGACCATGGTGCCCCGGCGGTTCAGCCGGTGCGGTCGATGGTGACCCGGGCGTCGTCGGCGAGCCGGTAACCGACCCCGTAGACGGTGGTGACGAGGGGGACGTCCACCCCGACCTTGCCGCGCAGTCGGCGCACGTGCACGTCGACCGTGCGGACCCCGGCGTGCTCGTAGCCCCAGACGGCGTTGAGCAGTTGCAACCGGGTGAAGACCCGGCGCGGGTGGGCCACCAGGTGCAGCAGGAGGTCGAATTCCAGCCGGGTCAGGGGCAGCGGCTCCCCGTCGCGCAGCACGGACCGGGAGGCGGCCAGGATGTGCAGGGCGGGGATGGTGGAGGCGAGCGGGCGAGCCGCGCCGCGGCCGGCCGGGACCGGCTCGGGCCGGCGTTCGGCCGGCACCCCGGTCGTGGTGATCGTGCCCTCCCCTCGCTCCAGCATCTCCCGGGCGGCTTCGAGCAGGCGCCGGGCCGGTGGGGTCAGCGCCTCCTCGTTGACCAGTGGGATGGACAGGGTCACGGTGAGCACGGGAGCGGCGGCGGTGTTGGCCGGGCGGCGCTGGCCACCGGGGGGACGACCGGGAACGGCAGGCTGGGACGTATGCCATCCGGCGCGCGACGAGGCGGGGCTGACCGACATGGTCCTCCTTGGCTGGTCCGGGTAGTCCCACGGCCCGGGACGCCGCTTCATCGATGCTTCCCGGCCCCCGAGCGAGGGTCAAGGGGCAGCTACGTTGCATGAATGTGACAATTGACGAACACATCGCAGCCGAACCCTCGCTCTGCGTACGAGCCAGATGATTACAGCAGAGTCTCCACGGCGGATCGCTACGGGGGTCCCCCATCTGACTCAAATCGTCCGGACGGTGCGCGACACACCAGGCGGGAGGTCCCCGGGCGGGCCGAGCGACGGCGAACTCAGCGGAACCGGTCGATTCGGACGCGCGCCTCGTCGGCGAGACGATAGCCGACGCCGTGGACGGTGGTCACCAGCGGCGTGTCGGTGCCGAGCTTGGCGCGCAACCGGCGGACGTGCACGTCCACCGTCCGGGGCACCGCGTGCTCGTACCCCCAGACGCAGCGACGAGGTGTATCCCTCCTGGCAGAGGACGATCACCGGCAGGTCGTAGCCGGTGGCCACGGGGAGCCGGGCCGGACAACGCGGGTCGAGCCGCCATTCGAGGACGTTGCGCTCGATCACCAGTGCCCCCGGCACGGTGCCGTGCGCGGCCCGCTGGGCGGCGGGCCGGATGTCGACCATCAGTGCGCCGTCGCGGTACGCCAGGTGGGCCCGTTCCGGGTCGAGCCGGCGCAGCCGGGCTCGGGCTTCGGCGAGAATCTCGTCGATGCCCCGTGAGCCGGGCGGGGGCACCGGCCGGTCGTCGGTACGGCTCGGGTGCTGCTGCGCCATCGACGCGGCTCCTTCCAGGGGCGGGTCGGCAGGGTGGGAGTGGATGGTCACCAGGCGACGCCGACCTCGGCCACCTCGGCGACCCGCAGCCGGCCGTCGATGAGCCGGTACCGGGTCATCCGGCGCAGCGCCGGCCGGTAGACGTGGACGCTGACCGCGGGCTGGTCGAGGGCGTAGTCGGTAAAGCCTATTGGTTTAGTAGGTAATATCGCATGGTGGGACGCCAGCACACGCGGCGCGGGCCTCAGCGCAGGACCGGCGGCTGCACCCGGTAGCCCGGCACCGAGGGCCAGCGCACGGTCAGCAGCACCGACTCGCGCTCGGCGTACCAGGTGTGGTCGACCCCGCGGCCCCAGAGCACGTAGTCGCCCGGCTCGGCGAGCACCACCGTGCGGTCCCGGAACTCTACCCGGAACCGGCCCCGCACCAGCACCAGCAGCGCCGTACGCCGCTCACCCGTGGCCCACTGCGACCGGGCCTGGCCGGGCGGATGCACACCCCACTTCACCTCGACCTCGGTACTGTGCCGGGGATCGTCGGCGGGCCGGAAGTGGCCCAGCAACCAGCCACCTTCGGCGGCCCCGTCGACAGCCGCGTTGCCCACGTACACGTCGTCCATGACCCTCCCGTCGTGGGCAGGGAAGCTACCAGCCCTCCGCCGCCTCGCCGAGCACTAACCTGGACGGGTGACCGACGACCTGGACGCCGACACGCTGGCCTTCGCCCACCGGATGTTCGACCTCGCCCGGGGCGGCGCGACCGAGGAGCTGAGCGGGTACGTCGACGCCGGGCTGCCGGTGAACATGACCAACCACAAGGGTGACACCTTGCTGATCCTGGCCGCGTACCACGCGCACCCGGATACGGTGACCGCGTTGCTGGCCCGCGGTGCCGACCCTGCCCGGGTCAACGACCGTGGGCAGACCGCCCTCGCGGCGGCGGTGTTCCGGCGCGCGGGCGACGCGGTCCAGGCCCTGCTCGACGCCGGCGCCGACCCGGACCACGGCAACCCGTCGGCGGTGGAGACCGCCCGCTTCTTCGACCTGCCGGACATGCTCACCCTGCTCACCCCCCGCTGAGGCCACCATGGACGATGCCGTACCCGAGCGGATGCGCACCGCGGCCACCGCCCTGCTGGACGTCCTCGACGAGCCGGCCCGGGCCGCCGCCGGCCACTCCTTCGAGGACCGACGGCGGCGGTGGCTGGAGTACCGGCCACGCCCGCGCCCCGGAGTGTGCCTGGCCGACCTGGACCGCGCTGGTCGCAAGGCCGCCCACCGGCTGCTCGCCACCGCGCTCAGCCCCGGCGCGTACGCCCAGGCGATGGCGGTCGTCACGCTGGAGGAGGTGCTGGACCGGGCGGAGGGCTGGCGGCGCGGCCGGCACAGCGGCGACTACTGGGTGGCCGTGTACGGTGACCCGGGCCGCGACGACCGGTGGGCCTGGCGGTTCGAGGGGCATCACCTGTCGGTGAGCATGACCGTGGTGGACGACGAGGTCTCCCCCGCCCCGGTCTTCCTCGGCGCCAATCCGGCCGCCGTCACGCACGCCGGACGCCCCGTCCTGCGCCCGCTGGGTGCCGAGGAGGACCTGGCCCGGGAACTGCTGACGGCGATCGGCCCGGCCGGGCGGGACGCCGCGATCATCGCCGACGACGCCCCGGCGGACATCATCAGCGCCACCCGGTCGTCGGTGGACGCGCCACTGCTCCCGCTGGGCGTGCCGCGGGGCCGGCTCGGGGTCGCCGGTCGGAGCATGCTGGACCAACTCGTCGCGCTGTACCTGGACCGGCTCCCCGCCGAACTCGCGGCCCGGGAGGCCGACCGGCTCGCCGTCGGCGACACGCACTTCGCCTGGGCCGGGTCGATCCGCCCCGGCGGCCGCCACTACTACCGGGTGCAGGGCGACGACCTGCTGATCGAGTACGACAACACCGCCGACGACGGCAACCACGCGCACACCGTGCTACGCCGCCCGGCCAGCGACTTCGGCGCCGACATCCTCGCCGACCACCACACCCACCCCCACCCGTGATGATCATGATGCGCTCCGGCCGCCTCGGCGGGTCGCCCCGCCAACCTCACGATCAGCCGGAGGTGTGGCCGGGCGCGGGTCTGTGTGCCTCGATGAGGAAGCGGCGGGCATGGGCGACGAAGGGACCCTCGGCGCGGATGCGCTCGTGCAGGGCGGCCAGTTGCGGCCGGAACGCCTCGACGGTGAAACCCGGCACGGTCCAGACCACCTTGCGCAGGAACCACACCACGGCGCCGATGTCGTGGAAGGTCGCCCGCAGGGTGGCTTCCTCCAGGCGTACCACGGTCAGGCCGGCGGCCCGGGCGGCGGCTACGGCCTGCCGCGGATGCCGGGTCGCCGCCGGCGGCAGCGGGCCGAGAATGGCCTCAGTCAGTTCCCGCATGCTGCCGGCGCCGATCTGCTGGGACAGGTACACCCCGCCGGGCCGCAGCACCCGGGCGATCTCCGGCCAGCAGGTGTCGATCGGGTGACGGCTGGTGACCAGGTCGAACGCCCCCTCCTGAAACGGCAGCACCGGCCCGGCACCGACCCACACGACGCACGCGCCAAGCCGGCGCAGCGTACGCCGGGCGACCGCCACGTTCGGCGGCCAAGCCTCGGTGGCGAGCAGCAGCGGTGGCGGGGTCGGGATCTCGGCGAGCACCTCTCCGCCGCCGGTGTCGACGTCCAGCGCGGTGTGCGCCTGCGCCATTCGGGCCGCGATCAACCGGGCGTACCCCCACGGTGGTCGCTCCTCACTGGCCCGTCCGGCCAGCCAGGAAAAACCCCAACCGGTGACGTCCGCCCGGGCCGCCCCGGCAACCAGTTCCTCGAACTCCCGCTGCCTCACTCACCCCAGCCTCCGCTCAGGCCCGAGGACGGATGATCTCGACGGTACGGCCGGGGAACGGCGTGCCGTCGGGCGTCTCGAAGCCGCTCGGCTCACGGCGGCCCGCGTCGAACTCGCGCAGCAGCCGGGCACCGAGCCAGACTCCCACGGCGCCCAGCGCCAGCGCGACCAGCTCGACGGCGAGCAGTACGCCGGTGGCGCCCCGCTGCGGCGCCTCGGCCCGGATCAGGCAACCGAGCAGGAACAGCGCGGCCACCCCGGCGTTGACCAGGTTGGCGGTGACCATGGTGCGGCGGGTCCGGCCGGCTCGCACGTCCCACAGGTCGATCATGCCGGCGACCGCGGTGAGCGCGGCGGCGACCAGGCCGGCGACCGCCGTCCAATAGCCGACCAGACCGAGGAACGCCAGCCCGCTCAGCACGTTGGCCAGGTCGAGGACGGTGGCGCTGACGAAGAGTCCGAACGGGAACGTCACCAGCATCGGTTGGATGGGATGCCCCCGCACCCGCAGACGGCTCTGCATCGCGTCCTCCCCAGGATCGTCAGGTGCTCATGGATCCAGGGTGCTACCCGGCCACCACGGGGGCGAAACGACGCGCGCGGGTGGCGGCGGTCGGAAACCCGACCGGCGGGCGGGGCAGGGCCGGCAGGTCGACCGCTCAGCCCTCGCGGGGACGCGAGACCGTGGCGACGAGGCGCTCGGCGACCTCCCGCAGCGGAATGTCCAGCGAGGACGCGGCGCTGCGTAGCACCTCCAGCGCCTCCGGCGCCGGGCAGCCCCGCTGAGTCATGATCACCCCGACCGCCTGGCTCACCACACCCTCGCCGAGCAGTGACGCGTCGATCTCACCGGCGCGCTCGGCCTGCCTGGCCCGGTCCCGCACCGCGGCCAGCAGCAGCCCCGCGTGCTCGGCGAGAAGCATCGCGGTGAGCTGGTGGCGGGTGGAGAACATGCCCGCGGTGCCGGCGTACAGGTTGATCGCCCCGATCGCCCGGTCGTCGACGTCGACCGGCGCGGAAATCACCCCCCGTACGCCGAGCCCGCGCGCCCGGGCCGTCCAACCCGGCCAACGCTGCTCGTCGTCGAGATCCGGCGCGATGGTCATCTCCCGACGCTGGATGGCGGTCATCGCCGGTGACTCGGGGCCGTGCCGCAGCTCGTCCAGCTCGGCCAGGCGGGGGTCGGAGGCGGCCACCCCGGCGGGCTCGCCGGCCCGCAGCGCGGTGAACCCGCACCAGGACACCTCCGGCCCGGCGTCACGGGCGATCCGGACCAGGTGGCGCAGCGCCTCGTCGAAATCGTCGACCGCGATCAGGCCCGCGGTCAGCTCCCGCAGCAGAGCGGCGACCTCCAGCACCCCGAGGGTCGGCTCCCGCGTGTCCAGGTTCACCGGGTCACGCTCTGCGCGCACCGACGACTGCCTTCCGCGCACCGCCAGGTGCCGTCCCTGCCCGACACCGCTGCCTGTGTCATCGTTCTCCGATCCCCCGAACCATGGGCCCAGGGCTACTACCCTCGCAAACCAGGACCGAAACCGCGTAAAGGGATCCCTTCCGACGAGCACGTCGGAAGGGATCCCTCGGGACGGTCAGCGCGAACCGGCGAGCCGACGGCCCACCGAGGCGATCAACCGATCCAGCTCCGAGCCGAACGGGTTGTCGTGCACCAGGTACGTCCAGGTGGCGCTGGGCCGGACCAGCTTCGCGGCGTCCGGCTCCCAGTCGTCGGCGAACTCGGTCTCCTCGAAGGTGGCGATGGTGCGCCGCTCGATCTCCGGAATGAGGTTGGTGAACGCCGGCACCGCGGCTCGGTGGAACTCGTCGAGCGGGTCGAGCCGGCCCAGCGCGCGCAGGTGCACGCCCTCCCGGACCTCCGACAGCTCGGCCAGGTGTTCGGCCCAGAGCCGGTCCAGGTGGTAGAGGGCGATCGAGCGGGCTACCCGGGCCAGCAGGTCCTCGTCCATCTCGCCGGCCTTCTCCGGCATCCGGTCCAGCAGCATCAGCGCGGCCACGTCGGTGGTGAGCAGCCGTTCGCGCCGCTCCGCGAGGGCCTTGCGCTGCTGCTCGATCACCACGCTGTAGCGCCAGGTGTTGCGGTGGATCTCGTGGTTGACCCCCTCGGCGACCCGCTGCGCGTGCTCCACCGCGTAGTCGACCTGCTCGTCGGTGACCAGACCGTCGGCGTTCATCCGCGGCGAGGCCGGAATGGTGTCACCGGCGTGCCGGACCACCAGGTCGTCCTCCAGGCTGACGAAGAAGGCCGAGCCGCCCGGGTCGCCCTGTCGACCGGCCCGACCGCGCAGCTGATCGTCGACCCGCCGGCTGTCGTGCCGGCCGCTGCCGATCACGAACAGGCCGCCCAGCTCCGCGACCCGCTCCCGGTCGGCCTGGTCGCTGCCGCCCAGGCGGATGTCGACGCCCCGCCCGGCCATCTGGGTGGAGACGGTGACCGCGCCGTACGCACCCGCCTCCGCGATGATCGCCGCCTCCTCGTCGTCATTCTTGGCGTTGAGCACCACGCACGGCACCCCGACGGCGTTCAGGCCGGCGGCCAGCCCCTCGGACTCCTTGACGTCGAGGGTGCCCACCAGCACCGGGCGACCGCGCTCGTGGTTGCGCTTGATCTCGTCGATCAGCGCCTCCTCCTTCTCCGCCCGGGTGGCGTAGATGCGGTCCGGCTCGTCCTCGCGGATGCACGGGGTGTTGGGTGGGATGACCGCCACCTCCAGCCCGAAGAACTCGCGCAGCTGGTCGCCGACGAGCACCGCGGTCGCGGTCATCCCGCAGACCGTCGGGTAGAGGGCGATGTACGCCTGCACGGCGATGGTGCCCAACACCTCCCCCTCGGCGGTGGCGTCCAGGCCCTCCTTCGCCTCCACCGCCGCCTGCAGGCCGTCGGGCCAGCGGCGGCGCTGGGCGACCCGGCCACGCATCTCGTCGATCAGCTCGACGCTGCCGTCGCGCACGATGTAGTCGACGTCGCGGTGCAGCAGGGCGTGCGCGTGCAGCGCCACGTTCACCGCGGAGAGCTGCCCCACGTGCTCGCTGTCGTACAGGTCGATGCCGCCGAGCTTGGCCTCGACGGTGGCCAGGCCGGCGCTGGTGAAGGCCACGCTGCGGCCGTCCTCGGCGACGGTGTAGTGCCTGCCCTTGCGCAGCCCGCGCACCAGCGCCGCGGCGGCGTGCACCGGGTCCTGCTCACCGGCGACCGCACCGGCCAGGACCATCGGCACCCGCGCCTCGTCGATCAGGATCGAGTCGGCCTCGTCCACGATCGCGGTCTTCAGCGGCGGCTGGACCCGCTCGGCGATGTCGGTGACGAGCTGGTCGCGAAGGAAGTCGAAACCGGCCTCGCTGACCGAGACGTAGGTGACGTCGCAGGCGTACGCGGCGCGCCGCTCCTGCGGAGTGGACGCCTCGTTGACCCAGCCCACGCTGAGGCCGAGCAGCCGGTAGACCGGCGCCATCCACTCGGCGTCGCGGCGGGCCAGGTAGTCGTTGACGGTGAGCACGTGCACCGGGCCGTTGCCGATCCGGACGTGCCCGTACGCGGCGATGGTGGCGGTGAGCGTCTTGCCCTCACCGGTGGCCATCTCGGCGACCTTGCCGGAGAGCAGTGACATCGCGCCGAGCAGCTGCACGTCGTACGGCCGCTGGTCCAGCCCGCGGCGGGCGGCCTCGCGGCCGATGGCGCAGATCTCGACGTAGCCCGAGGCGGCCCCGGCAGCCTCGGTGAGCTCGGCGTCGTCGAGGGCGGACAGCTCCTCCTCGCGCGCGGCGATCTGCGGCAGCAGCTTCTCCAGCGGGGCCAGGTCGACCGTCGTCCCCGGGCGCTGGAGGAACCGCCGGAACCTGCTCTTGAACCGTTGCGACACACCCATGAGCCGCAACGGTACGCGAACTGGCGCCTCGATCGCTGCCCGGCTCGTCGCCGATCGCCCCCGTGTCCCCTCCGCCGGGCGGCGCCGCAGCTCGGCGCCGTGTTGCCAGCCGCTGATCGGCAGCGGGCAGGCGGTGTCGCAGACCGGCGAGGATCTATGACATGCCCGCCTCAGCCGGCAAGGACGACCTGGAGTTCCTGCCGGCGGCGCGCGGCCAGGTCGGTCAGGATCGCCGGGGCCTGCGCGAAGGGCGCCACCGTCGAGACCAGGTGCTCGCGGATCAGATCGCCGTCGCGCCGCAGCAGCTCGATCGTCTCGGCCGACAGCCGCTCCCGGTCCCAGGTCGGCGCGAGCCCGCGCGGCACCCGCCCGATCTGCGCGCAGCGCAGCGCGAGGCCGTTGTGGTGGAACTCCTCGCCGAACCGGACCGCGTCCGCGCCGGCCTGGTAGAAGGCCAGGTCGATCACGGTGCCCTGGGGGCGCAGCAGGCGCAGCGCCAGGTGCAGCGCCCACGCCTGGCCCCGGCACTGGAACACCACGTCGGCGCCCCGGTCCCCGGCGGCGTGGTTCCAGCGGGTCTTGAGCAGCACGGCCGGGTCGTCGGCCTCCGGGTCGAGGCTCTGCAGGCCGAGCGCCTCGGCGACCCGCCGCCGCTGCGGCGTCGGGTCCAGCACGACCACCGAGGCGGCGCCGTGCCGCCTGGCGAACAGGGCGGTGAGCAGGCCCACCACCCCGCCGCCGACCACCGCCACCCGACGGCCCCGCACCCCGTCGCCGAGCGAGCGCACGTCGGTGCCGCACAGGTCGGCGGCGGCGTGCAGCAGGCCGTTGGCGCAGATCGGGCCCAGGTGGGCGACGTACACGCCGAGCAACGGGTCGAGGTCGTCCGGCAGCGGGACGAACCGTTCGGCGACCGGGTCGGCCACCCAGCCGCTGCGGTGGCCGTACGTCATCGCGCCGACCGTCCCCACGGCGACGGCCGGGGTACGGCTCTCCACCACCTGGCCGACCTGCATGTACCCCAGCCGGGTCACCGGGTACGGGGTGCTCGCCCCACCCGGCTGGAACAGGCCCAGCTCCGGGTTCCAGGTGACGTGCAGGTACGGGTTGGTGCCCTTGACATAGCTCAGTTCGGTACCGACGGAGATTCCGCTGAAAAGCGTCCGCACCCGGAAGCTTCCATCGGTCAGCTCGGCGGCGGCCTGTTCGACCAGCTCGACGCGGCCGGGGGCGCTGACCACCACGACCGCGTCACGCATCGACGGTCACCCCGCCGGTGACGGCGGCCGGAACCGCCGCGGTCACCTGCCGGGTGGCGGCGGGACCGGTGGGCAGGGCGACGCTGCGGCCGGTGCGTGCGCTCTCGGCGACGGCGAGCGCGAGTCGCTGGGTGCGCAGCGCCTCGGCGTACGGCACCCGGACGTCGTCGCCGACACCGGTGACCGCGTCGATGAAGGCCCGGTCCACGGCGACCCGCGCCCCGTCCGGGTCGGACCCGACCCGGCGCTGCCCGTCGGCGTCCCGGACGAGCAGGCCGTCCTCGGCCAACGACAGCGCCAACCCGTCGGCGAGGATCTCCAGCCCCGCCCGGTGCTTCCAGGTCAGCACGCAGGCCGCGGCGAGCGTGCCGACGGCCCCACTGGCGAAGCGGAGGGTGGCCGCGGTGACCGAGTCGATGTCGGCGCCGTCGACCGGCGGCGGCACGCCGTCGCCGTACGCGGTCACCTCGACCACCTCGCCGACCAGCGCGCGGACCAGGTCCAGCACGTGCGCGGCCTGCTCGACGACGGGTCCGCCGGAGCGCTCCCGCACCGGCCACCAGGCCACCGGCGGCACCGTGTCCAGCCAGGCGCCGTTGACCATCCGTACCGGACGGTCGGCGAGCAGCTGCCGGGCCTGCTCGACGACGTGCAGGTAGCGCCAGTGGTGCCCGACGGCGGTGAGCAGCCCCTTCTCCTGCACCAGCGCGGCGACCCGCTCGGCGGTGTCCAGGTCGACCGCGACCGGCTTCTCCACGAACATCGGCACCCCGGCGGCGATCACCGCCTCCTCCACCGGTCCGTGAGCGAACGGCGGCACGCAGACGTACACCGCGTCCGGGCCGGCGGCGAGCAGTTCGTCGATGTCGGTGAAGGGACGGCCGCCGTACGTGCCGGTCAGCTCCGCCGCGGCGTCCCGGGCCACATCGGTCACCCCCAGCAGTTCCACGTCCTCGAACCCGCTCAGCAGGCGGGCGTGGCGTCGTGCCACCCCACCGGCCCCCACCAGGGCCACCCGGCAGCTACGCATCACACCGACCTCTCGACGCCGATTGACGACCAACGCAACAGCTCTCCCCGGACCGCTCGAACACGAAACCTGGCACGGCACGCAACGAAGCGTTCACCTGGCGGGAACCCGAGGGCGTACCTTTCGTGATCAAGCTGTTAGGCATGATCCGGTTAACGGGCGGTCGCAGTTGGGAAAACCCGGTGTGGGTTTCCGCCACGATCTGGGGGTGTGCCAGTGCGGGAAATAGAACCGGTCGTCTCACCCGTGGTAGAGGCGTGGGCCACATATCGGACGACGTCGGCGCGGGACTGGCCGGCGCGTCGGCTCGTCGAAGCCAAGGGTGACAGCCGGGTCAGCGTGGTGCTGCCCGCCCGCAACGAGGAGGCCACCGTCGGGGCGATCGTGGCGACCATCCGGGAACACCTGATGGACCGGGTCGCCCTGGTCGACGAGCTCATCGTGGTCGACTCCCGGTCGACCGACCGCACCGCGCAGGTGGCCCGGGCCGCCGGCGCCCGGGTGGTCGGCCAGGACGACATGACCCGGGGGCTGCCCCGGCTGGCCGGCAAGGGCGACGCGCTCTGGGCCGGCCTGGCCGCGGCCGAGGGCGACATCGTCGCGTTCGTCGACGCGGACCTGCGCGAGTTCCGCTCCCACTTCGTGGCCGGCCTGCTGGGGCCGCTGCTGGCCGACCCCTCGGTGGAGTTCGTGAAGGGGTTCTACCATCGGCCGCTGGTCGGCACCCACACCGTGGAGCCCGACGGCGGTGGTCGGGTCACCGAGCTGATGGCCCGACCGCTGCTCAACCTCTTCTGGCCGGAGCTGGCCGGGTTCGTGCAGCCGTTGGCCGGCGAGTACGCCGGTCGGCGGGAGGTGCTGGAACAGGTGCCGTTCGTCTCGGGGTACGGCGTCGAGACGGCCCTGCTCATCGATCTGCTGGAGCTGGTGGGACTGGACGCCCTGGCCCAGGTGGACCTCGGTGAACGCAAGCACCGCCACCAGGACACCGCCGCCCTGGGGCGGATGTCCGCCCAGATCATGCAGGCCGCGTGGTCGCGGTTGCAGCGGCGCGGCTGGGCCAGCCCGGGCATGATGCCCGGGACGCTGCTCACCCAGTTCCGCCGGGGTGGCTCCGACGCGCTGCCCCACCTGGACCGGGAGATCACGGTCAGCGACGTCTCGGTGCAGGAACGCCCGCCACTGGCACAGCTGCGGAACCGGGTGCCCCGCCGGCGGGTAGCGGTCTGACCGTCCGGTCGCGGTGAGCTGAGCGCGACGGCCGGGCCGCGGGGGCCGGTCGGCGATTGCGGGACTCCGACCGGATCCCGCCGGGGAAGGGAAGACAGCGTCATGCGCCTGACGGTCCTGATGAACGCCGGTCCCTGGCTGTCCGTGCCACCGCCCGGCTACGGCGGCATCGAGAACGTCGTCGCCACCCTGGTGCCGGAGTTGCGGCGGCTGGGGGTACGGGTGGTGCTCGCCTCGGTCGGCACCAGCACGCTGCCGGTGGACGAAAGGTTCTCCGTCTTCGATGACGGGCAGTTCGCCGCCCTCCAGCGGCCGTACAACCAGGTCTGCGGCATCTCGCAGGCGCACCTCGACGGCGTGGTCCGGCAGTTGCACGCCCGCGACGACATCGACCTGGTGCACGATCACGTGGAGGCCGTCGGCCTGGCCACCCTCGCGGCGATGGGGCCGGCCGGCCCGCCGGCGCTGCACACCCTGCACTGGGACCTGACCAAGCATCCGGAGCTCTACGGCAACCTGGACGCCGGCGGGCGGGTCCGGGTCAACGGCGTCTCCGCCTCGCAGCTGGCCCGCGCCCCGGGCGCCTTGCGGGAGCACTCGGTGGGCCACGTGCACCTGTCCACCCCGCTGGCCGTCGACGCGGACCGCGCACCCCGACGGGAGAAGGGCGACTACGCGGTCGTGCTGGGCCGGATCACCCCGGGCAAGGGGCAGGACCTGGGTGCCCGGTTGGCCCGGCGGGTCGGTGTCCCGCTGGTGCTCGCCGGACCCGTCGGGCCGTACCACCGACCGGCGGACCTGGCCGCCGCGGGCGACGACGCCCGGCAGAACCCGGACGTCCGGTTCTTCGCCGACGAGGTCGCCCCGCACGTCGACGGCGAACTCGTCCGCTGGGTCGGCACGGTGGCCGGGCGGGAACGCGACGACCTGCTGGCCGGGGCGCGGGCCGCGTTCTTCCCGCTGCGTTGGGAGGAACCCGGCGGCACCGCGGTGGTGGAGGCACTGGCCCTGGGTACGCCGGTGGTGGCGACCGCCCGTGGCTGCCTGCCCGAGTTGGTCGAGCACGGCCGTACCGGCCTGCTCACCGACGACGAGGAGGAGCTGGGTGAGCTGCTGCTGGCGGCGAGCCTGCTCGACCCCGCCGAGTGCCGCCGGGAGGCCGCGAGGCGGTTCACTCCGGCCGTGATGGCGCAGAAGTACCTCGGCCTGTACGAGCAGGTCCGGCAGGGCGCGCCGGCGCGCCGGTTGCGGGCCGCCTGAGCCGGGCCCGACCAGCGCCGGGGCAGGTCAGCGGCGGCGCGTCCGGTTTCACCCCCCTCGACCCCGGGTACCTGCCTGGTCTGCCAACACCCGAGCGGAATCGAGGGGCAGATGCCGAGCCGGATCAGCTGTGCGGTCGACGACGGATCCCCGGTGACCGTCGTGCGGCTCACCGGCACGCTCGACGTGGACACCATGCGTGCCGTGCACACGGTGCTGGACGGCTGCCTGATCCGCCAGCCGGACGCGCTCGTGGTCGACCTGGACGGCGTCACCGTCGCCGACCGGCTGGCGCTGTCGGTCTTCGCCGCCACCTGCCGCCGCGCCGCCGGGTGGCCGGCCGTACCGGTGGTGCTGTGCGCTCCCCCGCCCGACGCGGCGGCCTGGCTCGCCGAGTCCACCACCTGTCGGGTGGTGCCGGTGCGGCCGAGCCGCGCCGAGGCGGCCGAGTTGGCGGGGGCCGCCACGTCGCCACGGTTGCGGGCCCGGCTGGAGCCGGTGGCGACCGCCTGCCGCCGTGCCCGGGAACTGGTGGCGGACGCCTGCGCCCGATGGAACGTGCCGGAGCTGGTCGGGCCGGCCTCGCTGGTGCTCAGCGAGCTGGTGGGCAACGTGGTCCGGCACGCGCAGACCCCGATGCAGGTGACCCTGACGTTGCGCAGCCCGTACCTGCAGGTGGCGGTGCTCGACGGCAGCCGTACGGCGGTCCGCGCGGGCTGCCCCGATCCGCGCGCCGAGGGAGGCCGCGGCCTGCTGCTGGTCCGGGAGATGGCACAGCGGTGGGGCATCACGCCGTTGGGCGACGGCAAGGTGGTGTGGGCTCTGGTGCCCGCGAGCTGACCGGCGGGGGCGCCCTCCGCCGGTCAGACCGGGTCCCGGCGCGGGCGGGCCGCGCCGGGACCGGACGGCACGACTCAGGCGTCGGCGGTGGCGGGCAGGCCCGCGGCGGTGAGTGACCGGCGCACCGCCGGCTGCACCCGGGTCAACCGCAGCGAGACACCGGTACGGGCGGCGGCGTCCCGCCCGGCCATCAGCGCGGCGATCCCACCGGCGTCGACGCCGCCGGCACCGTCGAGGTCCACCACCACCTCCCGGGGCTGACCGGTGACCGCCTCGAGCATCACCCGGCGCAGCTGGTCGGCGCCGTCGCGGTCGATCTCCCCGCCGACCTCCACCACGACCCGGTCGCCGGTGCGTTTCACGGCGATCCGGTTGCGGCCCGTCTCCGCCTCGGCCGTGCCGTTCTGCCAGGGCGGCGGGGCGTCGGCCAGCATCGCCTGACGCAGCCAGGCCAGTGCCCGCGACAGCAGCCGGGAGACGTGCATCTGCGAGATGCCGAACCGGGCGGCGATCTCCGCCTGCGTCTGGTTGCCGTAGAAGCGCATGGCCAGAATGCGCCGTTCCCGCCAGGGCAGCCGGTGCAGCAGTCCGCTGACCGTGACCCGGTCGTCGACCGATTCGAGCGCGTTGTCCGACTCGCCGACCAGGTCGCCGAACTCGGCGGAACTCTCGCCCCCGACCGGGGCGTTCAGCGAGGCCGGGCTGTAACCGGCGGCCGACTCCAGCGCGGCGAGGATCTCCTCCTCGGGGGTCTCCAGCCGTTGGGCCAGTTCGGCCACGCTCGGCGCCCGGGACAGCTCGCTGGTCAGCGCGGCGGTGGCCTGACCGACCTCCAGGATCAGGTCACGCAGCCGGCGGGGCACGTGCACGCCCCAGGTGCGGTCCCGGAAGTGTCGCTTGATCTCACCGACGATGGTGATCGCCGCGTACGCGGTGAAGGAGCCCCGCTCCGGGTCGTACCGGTCGACGGCGTTGACCAGGCCGAGTCGGGCCACCTGCTCCAGGTCCTCCAGCGGTTCGCCCCGCCCGCGGTACCGGCGGGCCAGCCGGCCGGCGAAGGGCAGGGCGAACCGGACCAGGTCGTCCCGCGCCTCCTGCCGCCGCTCGGGGGGCAGGCCCTCGATCCGCGCCGCGTACGCCAGCGCCGCCGCGTCCAGATCCTCCAGGCCGCGCTCGGTCGTTGGTGGTGGTGTGGTTGTGGTCGTCTGCCCGAACATCCGCGCCTCCCTCAGGAAGGTCCCCGCCCGGAATCGGAGCCGGTCGTGCGCGTGGTGGAGCCACGCACCGGGCCGGAAGTTGGTCAACGTGACGCGCCGGTGTCACCGGACGCGCGGGAGCGACGGCAGCACGCCGCACGGCATGGGTGGCCGTCGCAGCCAGCGGTGTTCCCGCTCCGTAGGTACTCAATCACGAGGCGCGAGGTTCGCGAGGATGTTTCGGCAGCTCCGTCCGCCCGGGTCGGTGCGGTGACCGCCCGGTTCCGGCGTGCTCGCCGATCAGGTCACGGCGAGACCGAGCGGGGCACCCCCGGACCGCAGTGCGGCCAGCGCTTCGGCGGCGGCCAGCGGCGGCGGCACCGGCAGGTCGTACGGTTGGTTACGAAGCACCTCGGTGGCCCGTCGGGTCGGCACCGTCGCCACCGGGTAGCCGCGGGCGGCGATCCGGTCCAGGGCTCGACGGCGGCGGCCGAACGCGGCGACCGCCAGCCACTGGGGCAGCCCGGCCAGCGCCGGCGAGCGCATGCCGGGCGACTCCGGCAGCACGTCCACCGAGCTGAAGGGTGCGCTGCCGGCGAGCCACCACTCCGCCTGTTCGACACTGCGCCGGGTGGCGTTCTCGCACCAGTAGGGCACCAGTCCCGCCCGTACCACCTGCCACGGGTCGAGCAGCCGACCGCACTCCACCACCAATCGGTCACCGGTCTTGCCGGCGCGGCGCAGCCAGTGCCGGTAGAGGTCCGCCACGGCGGCGCTGAGCGCGCCCGGGTGCGGGTAGCACACCTCGTGCAGGCGGCGGCCGTGCCGCCCGGCCCATCCTCGGGCGGAGTCGGCGAAGGTCGCCTCCACGCCGTGCTCGGCCTGCTCACCGGCGGCGGTGACGCCGGGCGGCGCCCACCGGGTGCCGTCCGCACCGGCGGAGCGCAGCACCTGGCGCAGGGCGTGTGCGTCCGGGTGGAAGTCCACCGGGTCCAGGCCGCTGCACGGGCTGCCGAGCTGGAAGCTGTGGCCGCGTCCCTCGTCGAGCACCGGCCAGGTACGCCCGTCGCGCACCAGCAGCAGCGGCCCGCCGGGCGCCACCCGGTCGGCCAGGAAACGCGCGTACGCCTTCGGCAGCACCCGCCACCGCGCGATCAGCGACACCGTTGCCCCGGCCAACGCGCCCCGGCTGGCCGGGCAGTGCACCTGCCGTACGTGCAGGTCGGGGTTGCCGGCCAGGATCCGGGCGCCGAGCGCCGCGCCGTGGTCCAGGGCGGCGCAGGGGTGGCCGACCGCGCCGTGGGTCCAGTGCGCGGTCATCTCGAAGCCGGCCGGCAGCCACGGCACACCGAGCGCGACCGCCAGGTGCACCGCCGCGGCGTGCGGTGAGCCCAGCACCACCCCCGGGTAGCGGCGGCGGGGGTACTGGTCGACCAGCCACCGGGCGACCCGTTCGGCGTCCACCTCGGCGGTCTGCTCAACGGTGAGCGCGATCCGCGCGGCGGCGCGGGCGGCCGCCGCCCGGCGCACCGGCTCCGCAGCGGTGACGAGCCGGGACAGTGGGCTGGACTGGCCGAGGTCGCCGCAGTCGTCGCCGCGCAACGCCCGGGCGGCCGCCGCCACGAGCAGCCGGGCGACGCTGCCCGCCGCTACGACCCGGTCCCCGGCCAGGCCGGCGCCCTCCGCCGCCCTCCGGTGCGCCCTGGGCATGGAACCCGCACTGCTTCGCTCGTCCAACACGCGGGCCGGCTTCCCGTCCCGATGGGGTCTAAACCGGGCATTGAGGGCAATCCGCAGCCCCACCC